>CAYNUZ010000030.1:0-16958 GCA_964400385.1 uncultured bacterium
TGGTCCTCCTGGGCACCGGCGCCGCGACCGGCCTCCTCTACAACGTCCTGGCGCCGCGCGGGCTGTTCACGATCCGGCCCGTGGTGGCGGCCCCGGTAGTCCCCGTGGCGGCCATCCCCGCCCCCGCCCCGAAGGCCCGGAAACGGCCCAGGCCGCACGCGGTCGTGAAGTCGGCGCCGGCCTCCTCCGCCACCCCGGCCGCGGCGCCGCCGCCTCCTCCGCCGGACGCCCCGTACGCGCCGCAGGTCCTCACCCTCGACCAGGCCTCGGCGGTGTTCAAGGAAGGCACCGCGGTCTGGGTGGACGCCCGGTCGCCGGAGGTCTACGCCTTCGGGCACGTCCCGGGCGCGCTCAACCTCCCGTACCTCAACCCCGAGGCGGGATTCACGGCCGTGGGCGGCCGGCTGCCGCGGACCGGCCGGATCGTCGTGTACTGCACGAGCGGGGAGTGCGACGAGGCCGACCAGGTCCTGGCCATGCTGGTGAAGCACGGGTACCGGAACCTCAGCCACTTCAAGGAGGGCTGGAACGTCTGGGAGATCACGGACCTGCCGCAGGCCAAGGGCGCCCAGCCCGGAGGCGCCTCCCCGCCGGGCGCGCCGCCAAGGCCGTGATCCCGTGACCGCCCGGCTCAGCCGCCTGTTCCTCGCGGCCGTCTTCCTGACCGCCTCGGCCGGGAAGTTCCGGCAGCCGTCCGTCTTCCGCAACTCGGTGGTGGAGTTCCGGCTCCTGCCTGCGCCGCTGGTGCCGTGGTTCGCGGCGATGCTCCCCGGGGTGGAGCTGGTCTGCGCCCTGGTCCTGCTGGCGGGCGCCGTCGGGCTGGGGCGTCGCCCCCGGCCCGCCCTCGCGGCCTGGACGGACGCGGCCGCCTGGATCGTGTCCGGCCTGCTGGCGGCCTTCACGGTGGGCATCGCGGTGGACCTCCTGCGCGGCTTCCAGCTCGACTGCGGGTGCTTCGACATCGTCGGTTCGGTGGTCGGCACCTACCTCCCGTTCTTCAAGCCGCACGCGGCCACGTGGTGGACCGTGGTGCGTGACGTCGTCTTCATGCTGCCGGCCGTGTACCTCCTCCGGCGGGGCGCATGAGGATCGCCGTGGCGGTCCTCGCGGGCGCGCTGGGGTTGGCCGCCGCCGCCGGCGCGGTGGAGCGGGTTCCCGCCGACACCTATGACCAGCAGCTCGGCATCCGGGCCTGGTTCGGCGCGGCGCAGCCGGACCTCTACGACGCCCGGGTCGCGATCCACGACGAAAACTGGGCGATGCAGAACGACTGGTGGAAGGGGACGATCGACGAGGGTGCGCTGCGGTCGGCGCTGGCGGGCGGGGTCGAGGTGTCGTGGGGATTCTTCCCCGACGTCAAGCTCCTCCTGGCGCTCGACGGCTCGGGATCGTCGGCGCGGGGCACGTTCGAGGGCCAGGGGCCGAAGACCGCGGTGGATCCCGTGACGGGGCTCCAGCGGCAGGTGGTGGACCGGCTGACGCGGCTTCCCGAGTTCGGGCAGGAGGTCGGGGCGACCGTGCTGCTGCGCGGGTTCGAGTGGTGCCGGTTCGGGGCGACGCTCCGGCTGGGGCCGCACGAGCTGGCCGGCGCGGTGGAGCGGGGGACCGAGACCGGGCCGCTGCGCACGTACTGGTGGAACCGCGACCTCACCGGCACCGGCGCGGGCGGGCTCTTCGGCCTCGAGTGGGAGTGGCTGGACTCGCCGCCGTCGCTCCCGGTCGCGGTCACCGGGTTCGTGCTCGTGGGGTACCGGTGGCTCCAGTTCCGCTCCGTCCATTTCTCGTATGACGACTCGAACGGCGGCCACGTGACCGGGGGATACAAGAACCCGGACGGCACCCAGCGTGTCCTCGACTTCGGCGGCCCGGTCGTCCGGATCGGGCTCCAGCTCCCGTTCTCCTTCGCCCTGACCAACGACTGAGTCCCGGCGGGCGCCGGGTACAATGGACGCGGATGGTCGCCGTCCCGTCAGTCGCCGCCCTCGCCGGATGCCTCCTCGCCGCTCCCGCACCCGCCGCCGTCGTCACGCTGACCACGGCCGCGCAATTTTCGCAGGGGGAGTTCTCTTCGTGTGAGGCCGGGGGCGTCGGGCCTGCGGGGGCGGTCCAGCTCCGCCACCGCGCGGTGTTCCCCGGGGCCACCTGCGGGCCGTCCGCGTGGTGCCTGCTCGGCCTCCTGCCGGCGCAGGTCGAGGACCAGGCCGCGGTCATCGTGGCCCACCGGCTCTACCTGATCGGGGGGCATGAACTTCCCGGTCCGCTCTCGACCGATGCAGTCCGGTTTGCCGACGTGGCCAACCTCGCCCTCGGCTCGCCGGCGTGGACGCTGGCGGCCGCGGGGTACGCGCGGCAACTCCCCGGCGGGCCCACCTTCGCGGTGCGCGGCGCCCGGGCCGTCGCGGTGGGGGGCCGGATCTACGTGGCGGGCGGGTTGGAGGGGAACCCGGGCGTGCTGACCTCCCGCGTCTGGTCGTCGGTGGTGAACACCGTGACCGGGGACCCGGGATACTGGCAGCCGGAGCCGCCGCTCCTGACCGCGGTCCAGGGCCACGCCCTGGTCCAGGCCGCCGGGGCGCTCTATGTCCTGGGGGGTGTGAATGCCTCGGGCAGCGCGGTGCCCGGGATCCAGAAAGCGGAAATCCTGCCCGGCGGTTCGCTGGGATCGTGGATGCCGGTGGCCGCGCTCCCGGCGAGCGCGTGCAGCCCGGGCGGGTGCCTGCCGTGCTGCGCGTCCGGGTCGTGCCCGGGGTGGGCCTGGCTCGACGCGGCGGCGGCGGGGAGGTCCCTCATGTTCTTCGGCGGGAACCGCACCGCCTGCGGCATCCCGTTCCCGGGGGACGTGGACCAGGACAGCCGCGCCGTGATGCTCGACGACGCCAATGTGCCGCCGCCGGCCGAATGGCGGACCGTCGCCGGGCTGTCCACGTACAAGCTATGGGGCTACCGCGCGGTCGCGGTGGACGGGCTGGCGGTGGCCGTCGGCGGGAACAACATCGGCAGCGCCTCCAATGCGGTGAGCTGGACCACCGCCGGGCTCGAGTTCGACCCCGGCACGCCGGACGGCACCGGGCTGCTGCCGCCCGTCGGCGGCGGCACCCGGCAATATGCCACAGCGGCGCCGCAGGGGTTCCCGCACACGGTCACCGGCCACCAGCTCCTGGCCGACGGCGGGGTGCTGTATGTCCCTGGCGGGACCATCGCGTCCGGCGCCTCGAACGAAATCTACGCGGCCACGCTGGGGGTGGATCCGGACTTCGTGAATGCCGCCTCGTGGCTCTCCGCGCCGATCGATCTCGGGACCGGCAGCCTGTTGACCCGGGTGGCGTGGACGGTCGGGAAGGCCGGCGGCGCCCATGACGACTGGGCGGTGGTCCGGTACCGGGTCGCGGACGACGGCGGGGCGTGGAGCGTATGGTCGCCCCGGGTGCCGGTCGAGGGTGACGTGCCGGCCGCCCCCGGCGCGCTGGTCTACGCGTCCGACGGCCCGGTCGCCATGCGCATCCCGCTCTTTCCCCAGCGGGTCCGGTGGGTGCAGGTGATGGCGGATTTCTACAACGACCCCGCGCAGCCGGGGGAGCCGGAGCTGGACGACGTCACGATCGCGGCCGTCCCCGCCCCGCCGCCGCGGCCCCTGCAGCATGCACTGGAGCTCTACCCTGTGCCCGCCGGGGACTTCCTCGTGGTCCGGCTGGCGGTGGTGCCGGAGGGCGCCGAGGTCCGGGTCAGGCTCTTCAATGCCGCGGCCCACCTCGCCGCCGAGGATGCCTTCCAGTTCCAGGACGGCGGGATCAAGGAAGTGTCCGTGCCGGTCTCCCGCCTCGCGCGGGGCGGCTACGTGGTGCGGGTCGAGGGCCTCGCCCGCGGCGGCGGCCCGGGCCTCTTCGACGGCCCGCGCCGGACCGGCTCGCTCCGGGGCAAGGCCCTGATCCGGCGGTAGGGAAATGAGCCCGACGTGAATGCATCACCGGCCGTGCCATGACGACGCACCACGAAAAGCCCGCCGTCCTGCTCATCGATATGCAGGAACAATTCTGGGACCAGCGGATGGCCGCGCAGTTCGGGGCCGTTCCCGCGAATACGGAGCGCCTGCTCGCGACCGCCCGCGAACGCGGCGTGGAGGTCATCCACCTGCGGGTGGAGTTCAAGGCGGACCGATCCGACTGGCCGCCGCTCATCAACGGGGGGCTCGTGCCCATCGAGGGTACGCCGGGAGCCCGGCCGATGCCGTGGGCGGCCGCCCTGCCCGGGGAGGCCGTGTTCATCAAGCATTCCTTCGACGGGTTTGTCAGCACGTCGCTGGAGGCCCACCTCCGGGAACGAGGGATCCGGGTCCTGTATGTGAGCGGCGTGCTCACCTCGATCTGCGTCAACCTGACCTGCGCGTCGGCGCACCAGCGGGGGTTCAAGACGTACCTGGTCGACGACTGCTGCGGGGATGACAGTCGGGAGAACCACGAATGGACCAAGCAGGTCTACAGCAAACGGGCCTTCAAGGTGAGGACACTGGCGGAGACGCTTGAGGCACTCGGGCCGTCCGGGTGACGACGCAGGTCTACAAGGTGGTGGATGGCCAGGCCATCGAAGCCGATGTCCTGGCGCCACCCGGGAAGGGACGGGGGCGTTGACCGGGAGCCTGTATGGTCATAATATATGACCATGAAGGATGACCGGCCCTCGATCCCTGCCGGGCAATTCAAGGCCAAGTGCCTGGGGTTGCTCGACCGCGTCCAGCGCACGGGCGAATCCCTCGTCATTACCAAGCACGGGAGGCCGGTCGCGAGCGTCACCCCGGTCGCCCCGCGGGTCCGGCGGCCATTGCGGGGCAGCGGGACGATCGTGGGAGACCTCATGGCCCCCATGGGTGGGACGTGGGAGATGGATCGCTGATTGTCCTCGATACCCACGTCTGGATCTGGCTCCATCTCGCCCCGTCCAAGCTGAGCCGGGCCGCCCGGCGGGCGGTGGAATCCCGCGGCCCCATCGGGATCCCCGCCATTGCCTGTCTCGAGCTCTCCGTGCTGGTCAACCGGGGCATCCTGCGGTTGGACCGTCCGACGCTCGAATGGATTGAGGACGCCCTGGCCGAACCGCGCACCGAACTCGTCCCCCTCTCCCCGGCCATCGCGGTCCGGGCGGCCGGGCTGGGCGGCGCGACCCTGACGGATCCTGCCGACCGCCTCATTGCGGCCACCGCGATCGAGCTGGACGCCACCCTGGTCACCAGGGACCAGCGCCTGCTCGAGGCTCAGGCCGTCCGCACGACCTGGTAGAGCGTCAACCCTGGCACGCCCGGCACCACGCGATCCGGGACCGTGGTGGGGCCGGCCCGGGCTAGAGGCGGCTGCGGATGAAGACCACCACGGCGGAGGACACCAGCCAGAGGGCCGTGCCGACCGCGATGCCGACGTATTCGTGCGCCGGGATGTGGTGCGAGACTTTCACGAAGCTCAGGAGCGAGCCGACCAGGCCGCCGAGAAACAGGAGCCAGGCGATCGCGGTGAGCAATGTCCGGCCGGGGATGTGGGGTCTGGGGTTGGCCATGGCGCCACTCTAGCACACGCCGCCCCCGGGCCGGGGGTCAGTCCGAGGGCTCGCCCGCCAGCAGGGCCTTGAGCCGGCGCGTGAGGGGATCGTGCATCTCGGGGAGGAGCACCAGCGTGGCCGCGCCGATCAGCCCCGCGCTGATCAGCCCGAGGGTCCCGATGGCCATGCCCTCCACGGCGGAGAAGGCGACGAACGGGGCCACCGCGAGCCGCAGGCCGTTCAGGAAGGTGTGGACGACCATGTAGTCCGCCACCCGGCTGGGCCGGGCCAGCTTCGTGACCCACAGGCTCCAGGCGATGTCGCCGCCCGCGTTGGACACGCCGATCACGACCGCGCCGGCGACGAGCCACGCCATGGACGTCCCGGTGAAGAAGGCCGCGATGCCCAGCATGAACCCCAGGTTGAGGAGCGCGCGCATCGCGAAGAAGTTCATCCGGTCGAAGAGCCGGCCCCAGACCCCGATCATGATGAAGCGCGCGACATTGGGGATTACCCCGGTCAGCATCGCCACCATGGAGGCGGAGAGCGCCAGCCCGTACCGCGGGTTGGCGAGGTACTCGACCCGCAGCGGGAGCATCATGAGGTTGCCGAACCCCATCAGCATCCAGGAGACCAGGGTGACCCGGAAGGCCCGGTCCTCGCGCAGGTACCGGAAGGCCCGGAAGGGGTGGGTGCCGCCCTCGCGGGACACCGGCGTGGTCGGGCACCGGGCCAGGCAGGAACCGGCGAACGCCAGGGCCGCGGCGAAGGCCGCCAGGACCCACGGATACCGGTCAATGTGGCCGGAGAGCAGCGCCCCCGCGCCCCAGGAGAAGAGCGCGGCGGAGACGATGCGGATCATCACGGTGCGCGAGAACCGGTTGCCGCGCTCGCCGCCGGGGTAGTTCTCCTGCAGCATGTGGGTCAGCAGGGGGATCATCGCCAGGATCATCGTCATCGCCGCGGTGCTGCAGACGAGGTAGACCGGCAGCGAGGGGACCAGCGCGGGAATGAGGAAGCAGCCGGCGCCGACGCGGGCCATCGCCGCCGCCAGCCGGGACACCGGCCACCGCAGCCGGCCGGCCAGCGCGATGGTGAACGGGGTGAGGAGGAGCCCGAGGCTGCCGCCGGAGGCGATGACCGCCTTGGCCATCGGGCCGGCCACGAAGTGCCGGACCGCGATCAGGAGGAGGAACGTGGCGCTCGCGGTCTCGGTGATGCCGACCGCCGCCGCGCGCCACTGCTCGGCGCGGAACGTCACCGCCATGGCGCCCGGGCTTCCCGGGCGCAGGCTACTTCTTGTTCGTGGCAGGAGCGGCGGCCTTGGGATTGGAGGCCGGAGGCGGCCCCTCGGCAGGACTCGGGGCCCGCCCCGCGGCGGGGCTCGGCTTGCCGCCGGACCGGACGGCGTCCGTGAACCGCTCCACCTTGTCGAGGAGGTCGCGCCGGACGGCGAAGACCGAGGGCCGGTCCGCCATCTTGAGGTACGCGCGGTCGCCGGACCGGTGGCCCAGCCGGTAGTGCGCCGTGAAGGGCACCTTATCCTTGACCCCGTGGAAGACCACCTCGGCGCGCGGCGGCTCGAGCCCGAACGGCGCCAGGCTCTTCGGCCGGTCATCGGTGAAGGCTTCGACGCGCACGTAGATGATCTCGAAGAGCATGTCATTCAGCTCGGTGTCGGCGGTCGCACCCTTGGGCGAGGTGATGCTCCACTTGCCGTCCCGGCCCTTCGCGCACGCCACGGTCAGGCTGCCCGCCGTGATCGTGGCGTCGGTGAGGTCCTCCTTGGTGGCGGAGAGCAGCAGCCGCTCGCGGAACTCCTCGGGCGCCTTCGTGAGGCCCGCCAGCGCCTGCGCGTTCGGCAGCTTGAAGACGAACGGGAGCTTCGTGCTGGTGCCATAGGCCTCGTCCTTCGCGGGATTCGGCTTCGCCAGCGTGACGGTGAGGCCGGTGCCCGAGCCGGTGTAGACCACCACCTCCACGGTCGGCTGGTCCAGCTTGTACCGGGAGTACGCGCCGGCCTCGTCGAGGACATCCTGTCCCTTGAGCCCCTTGAGGTCGTTGAGGATCCCCTCGATCGCGTACTTGTCGGCGGGCGCGGCCAGCGGCTGCACGAGGACCCAGGCGTCGCCCTGGCGTACCACCTCGAGGGTGGGGGTCTTTCGGCGGCGGATCACCAGCCGGGTCACCTTCGCGGGGTCCACGGGGGCCAGCGCCTTGCTGCGCAGGTCGGCGAGCGTCTTGCGGACGTTGTCCGCGCTCCAGGTCACGACGGTCACGAGCGACTTGCCGCCCTCCTCCATCGCGAAGTACCCGGTGTCGGTCGGGTTCTTGCCCCCGAAGAGGAGGGTGTGGCCCGCCCCGCCCTTCGCCTTGAACGAGACCTTCCACCGCGGCGGGGCCAGGCCGAAGGACGCGAGGTCGGCCGGTACGTCCAGCTTCCGCTCCAGCTCGGGGTCCGCCAGGTGCTTGACGACGAGGTCCGCCAGCTCCGGGTCCGCGTCCAGCTCGGCCGGTTCGGTGATCCGCCACGCGCCGTCCTTGCCGCGGGTGCAGGCCAGCGCGAGGTGCTTGTCCACGTCCTCGAGCCGGAAGGCGATGACGTCCTCGGGCTTGACCCGCCAGAGGTGGACCTTGGTCTCGTCCTCCTTCGGCTTGGTCTCGTTGAGCCCGACCCAGACGCCGAGCGCGGCGAGCACGCCGAGCGCCGCGAGGGTGGGCCACCACTTTTTCATCGGATGCGGCCTATAAACTCCTGCGGCGCCACCAGCGCCACACGCCCACCCCGATGATGCCCAGCGGCGTGAAGACGATCGTGGTCCACCACAGCAGGCTCACCTTGACGTTGTCGAGGAAGACGTGCCGGACCTCGGTCTGCTTGGGGCGGATCGAGATGTTCTCGGTGGCGCCGGTGAGCCAGCTCACGGTGTTGCCGATGAGGTCGAGGTTGGGCTCCCAGACCTGCCGGAACTTGTTCGTCACCCACTCGACGTCGCCGTACGCCACGAGCTTCGGCTGGGGTCCGGCGGGAGCGGAAGGCTCCGCGGGCGTGGCGCTCGCGGCCGCGGGCGGCGCGTTCACGCTCACCGCGACGCCGAGCGTGAGCGGCCCGGCCTTGTCGGCGCCATTGTCGAAGTGCGGCTTGCCCGCCTTCCAATCCGACTCCAGCCAGCTCTCCGGCGTGGTTTCCAGCAGGGCCGTCGTAAACCCGCCCGGGAAGGTCCCGGCCTTGAGCGCCCGGGTCCCGGGGAGCATCACGTTGATCCCCTGGTGCATGAGGTCATCGGTGATCCGGTGCGACCGGAACTCCGGCACCGGGATGAGCGGCCCGCCGTACTCGTAGTTGCGGCGCGGATCGGCCACCATCCCGTTCAGGACCTCGACGCCGTACGGCGCCAGCAGCTTGTCCACCCCGGCGGCGGAGGCGATGTCCACCAGGGCCAGGAGTTTCCCGTTCCCGCTCAGGTAGGCCGCGATCACCTTGCGCTCGGGCTCGGGCAGCGTGGTCCGCGGGCCGGCGATGATCAGCAGGTCGGTGCCCGGCGGGAGCGTCCCCCCCTGGAGCAGGTTCACCGTTTTCACGATGTAGTTGTCCCGCTCCAGCCCGGTCTTGAGCTCCGCGATCCCGTTCTCGGTCGTGTCGTTCACGCTCCGCTCGCCGTGCCCCTCGAGGAAGACGACGGTCTGCTGGGAATCCCGGGCCACGGACAGGATGGCGGAGGTCAGGACCGACTCGCCCTTGAACTCCCGCTGCGGCTGCTGGCCGTTGAACTGGTACCCGAAGAGCTCCTGCGGCAGGACGTCCTTGCGCTTGGAACCGCTCTCGAAGACCGCCGTGGGGACGGAGGTGATCTTGTAGAGCAGGGCTTTCGCCGGGTTCTGGTCGGTGTCCGCCACCTCCACCTCGAGCTGCGTCGTGACGTGCTTGTAGTCCTTGAGGAGCGCCCCGATCTGGAGCGCCTCCTGGCTACCCGCCTTCACGAAGACGGTGATCTTGACCTTGCGGGTGAGCCCCTTGAGCACCTTGACCGTCTGGTCCGACAGGCTCCATTCCTTGCCCGAGGTGAGGTCCGCCCGGAAGCTGTGCCGGCTCGCGATCACGTTGAGCAGGGCGACCGCGCCGACGACGGCGACGGAGAAGACCAGCGAGTTGGATCCCGACCGCAGCGCGGGCGAGAGCACCAGCCGGCGCACCGCGGCCCGCTCGGTCCACGCGTACCATCCGGCCAGTGCCAGGCCCGCGAGGCCGGTGGACCAGTTGGCCCACGCCGGCCCGGCGAAGATGAGCATGAGCGCCGCCCAGACGAAGAGCAGCGCGCCGCCGGCCAGGCCGGCCCAGGCGTCGCGGGGGAAGCGGGTCCCGTTCACCAGCGCTTCCAGTCTAGCGACCGCACCGTGAGGAAGGTGAAGACTCCGGTGAGGCTCAGGTAGTAGCAGACGTCGCCGGAGTCGAGCACGCCGCGGTTGAAGTTCTCGAACCGCTCGAAGATGGACAGCCCCTGGAGGAAGTCCCCGAACGGCCCGGCCACCTGGGAGCCCACCCACGAGATGATGCCCAGCATCAGCAGGACGCCGAACGCGATGATCATGGCGACGATCTGGTTCTCGGAGAGGCTGGAGGCGAACATCCCGACCGAGAGGAAGGAGATCCCCATCAGGATGAACCCGAGGTACCCGGTGGCGAGGGGCCCCCATTCCGGGTTCCCGTAGGCACCGAGGAAGGCGGGATATTCCAGGGTGACGGCCATGATGGACAGGTAGAAGAGGGTCACGCCCAGCAGCTTCCCCATCACCAGCTCGAAGAGGGTGATGGGGGAGGTCATCAGCAGCTCGAACGTGCCCAGCTTCTTCTCCTCCGCGAACAGGCGCATCGTGAGCATGGGGGAGACCAGCAGGAAGGTGATGTACATGTTATGGAACACGTACTTCATGTGCGCCTCGCGGGTGGAGGTCACGATCACGTCGAAGAAGAAGGCGAAGAGGATGACGGTGACGGCCCCGACGATGTACGCCACCGGCGAGGCAAAATAGGAGACCAGCTCCTTGCGCGCGACCGCCCAGACCCGCCTCATGCCGCGGGGGCTCCCGGAGCGGTCAGTTTCAGGAACATCTCCTCGAGCGACATCGCCTCGCGCCGCAGGTTCAGGATCAGCCAGTGCCGCTGTGCCGCGAGCTGCGAGAGCGCCTCCCGCGGATCGTGGCCCAGGTCGGTCTCCACGAAGCAGGCCGTGACGCCCTCTTCCGCCGGGGCGGGGGTCACCGCGCGCACGCCGGGCAGCCCCGCCAGGGCCGCCTGGACGTCCGCCGCGGGGCCCTTGAGCTCCACGTACAGCCGCTCGCCGGCCTTGAGGCGCCGCTCGAGCTGCTCCTGCGTATCAATGGCCACGATCCGCCCGCCGGCGATCACGATGATCTTGGTGCAGATCTGGCTCACCTCGGTCAGGATGTGCGAGCTCAGGATCACCGTGTGGCCCCGGGCGAGCTCCTTGATCATGGAACGCACCTCGACGACCTGGCTGGGGTCCAGCCCCACCGTGGGCTCGTCCAGGATGAGCAGGTCGGGGTCGTGGAGCAGCGCCTGGGCCAGCCCCACGCGCTGGCGGTAGCCCTTGGAGAGGTGGCCGATCACGCGGTGGGCGACATGGGCGATCCCCGTCTGCTCCATGGCGCGCTGGATGCGCGAGGGGATCTGGCCGGAGGGCAGCTCCCGCAGGTCGGCCAGGAAGCGGAGGTAGTCCGTGACCGTCAGCTCCATGTAGACGGGCACCGTTTCCGGCAGGTACCCGATGTGCCGCCGCGCGGCGATCGGCTCGTCCTGCACGTCGTGCCCGGCCACCGTCGCGCGGCCGGTCGTGGGCGGCAGGTAGCCGGTGAGCACGCGCATCATCGTGGACTTGCCCGCGCCGTTGGGGCCCAGCAGGCCGACGATTTCGCCGCGGGCCACGCTGAAGGAGACGTCGGTGAGGGCCGCGAGCGTGCCGAAACGTTTGTGGAGGTGTTCCACCTCGATCATGATTGAGCATCATACTGCATAAGGGTTCCGTGCGTTGTCAAGGTTCGTTCCCGATGCTAAATTCAAGAGAGCAATGTTTTCCCGCCCGCCCCGTTTTCCGGGTTGTCCCCACGTGTCCCTCCTCGGCGTCCTGGCGCTGTGCGTCGCGGCCACGCGCGCGCCCGCCGCGCCGGTGATGCTGAACGCGGAGGGGCAGTACAAGGACTGCTTCGAGGACGGGGCGGGGCTCGAGTTCCGGCAGAACGTGCGCATCGGGCCGTCCCTGGTGCACGGCGTGCGGGTCAGCCTGGGCAACTGGAGCTGGGCCCAGTCGTACACGCAGACGGGCGACGTCCTGTCCACCCCGTTCGACGCCCCGGGTGCGTCGTTGAACCTGACCCAGGTCAATCCGAACGGCGCGTCGCCGTGGAAGACCGTGTCGCTCTGGAGCAAGACCTACCTGGTGGCGCGGGACCTGGTGCTCGACCCGGGGGCGGGAACCACGACCTACTTCGGTCCGTGGGCCAACGCCGTACCGCCGCTGGCCGTGCTGGCGCCCCTGGAATTGTTCAACGGCCGCCGCGTGGTCGCCGGCCCGTACCAGACCGGCCTGCTGCCGAACCACTTCTACACCGCGACGCTGGAAACGCTGTACTGCAACAGCCCGGACTGCAAGTCCGGGCCCGACATCAGCGGCGCGCTGGCCGGGACCTACGACGTCGTCTACGGCGCCACCGCGCCCGCGGGCCTGGCCGCCATCGACGTCATCCTCGGCGGCGCGGGCGGCACCCCGCCGGGCAATTTCGCGTTCAGCGGCGAGGGCCAGCAGAGCCCGTACACCCTCGAGTGGCAGGTCCCGACCCCCCTGCCCCCGGGAAGCGGCTGGGAGTACCGGTTCAAGGCCAGCCTGACGACGACCGGGTCCGTGAACTGCTCGCCGGCCTGCACGGCGTCCCTCTGGCTGGACACCATCACGGTGATGGCCATGGGCAAGCCCATCGCGCCGCTCCAGTACGACAGCGGCGGGTGCGGCGCCGGCCTCAAGCCCGCCCCGTGCGTGCCGAACTGCGCGCCCGTGTGCATGCTGGACACCCTGCCCTGCGGGTGGGATACCGCGAGCTGGTTCATCGACAGCGGGTCGTACGTCTCGCCCGTCTTCGACAGCCTCAGCGACCAGACCGTGTGGCAGAGCATCTGGTGGAACACCGACCAGGGGTACAGCGGGACGGGCGTGGCGGGCGAGGGGATCGGCTGGCCGTCCACGCCGGTGGGGATCAAGTGGCGCGTCGGCAACTCGCCGGACCCCGCCACCTGGCTGCCGAACCCGGCCTGGTACACGTGGACCGTGCCGATGACCGTGACGTGCACCGGGGAGCGGGCGGACGACTGCCGGACGCCGGGCACGTGCGCGGGGTCCAGCCTGTGCAACTGCCAGAACCAGCCGCGGGAGGCGCAGTTCCTCTGCCCGCCGGTCTATCCGCCCCCGATCGACGCCATCGGCACCGCCCCGCTGTACGCGGACGGGAAGTCCGCCCTGGCGGTGGGACGGTACTTCCAGTACGAGGTGGACTTCACCTCCCGGTTCGCCAACGCGAGCTACCCGGTGGACGGGGACGGCCGGCGGCGGGAGTACCACCCGAACACCAGCGGGCTGCTGAAGGGCTTCCGCGCCTACTACCTGCCGGCGCGGGGCGAGGTGCGGTCGAACGCCATCACGCCCACCCAGCTCTTCAAGTGGCGCGTGGCGAAATACGAGACGGAGGTCTCGACCGGCGGGTCAGTCGAGGTGGATGTCCTGGACGCGAACAACATCCCGCTGTTCACCAACATCCCGTCCGGGTTCAGCCTGGCGGGGCTGGACCCGGCCGCGTACCCCACGCTCAAGCTGCGCGCCCACGTCAACAACCTCGGGATCAACACGGTCCGCCCGGCGCTGCTGTGCTGGGAACTCGACTGGGACACGTTCACCGAGCCGCTCCAGCTCAACCGCAACAGCCTGGACACCGTCCGGGGCGAGGTGGTGGACATGACGGTCGTGATCGTCTCGGCCCGTCCCGGGACGCTCACGGTGCACGACGCGGCGGGGCAGAGCGTCCGGAAGTTCTTCGAGGGCGTCTTCCTGCCCGGGGTCCTGAAGTTCCGCTGGGACGGCACGAACGCGCGTGGCGAGCGGGTCGCGCCGGGGGTATACTTTGTCTCGTTGAAAGCCAAGGAGATCCGCCGCAGCCGGACCATCGCGGTCCTCCGCTAGGGTCCACCGCCGCCCCATGGCCCCCCGCAACGCCTTCGCCTTCGTCCTCCATTCGCACCTCCCGTTCGTGCTCAACCACGGCCGGTGGCCGCACGGCGCCGACTGGCTGAACGAGGCGGCCGCCGAGACCTACGTCCCGATCCTGAACATGCTCCGCAACCTGGAGCGGGACGCCGTCCCGTACCGGATCACCATCGGGCTGACCCCGGTGCTGTGCGAGCAGCTCGGCTCGGACGCCTTCCGGGCGGAGTTCACGGAATACCTCGAGACCAAGATCGCGGCGGCGCGGGACAATGCGGCCGAGTTCGCGCGGCGGGGCGAGGGTGGGCTGGAGCGCCTCGCCCACGACTGGGAGGGGTATTACCAGGCCGTCCGCCACGAGTTCGCGGTGACCTGGGGGGGCGACCTGCTCGAGGGCTTCCGCCACTACGCGCGGACGGGCCACGTCGAGATCATGACGTGCGCCGCCACCCACGGCTACCTGCCGCTGCTGGGGCGGGACACCGCGGTGCAGGCCCAGGTCCGGACCGGGGTCACCGCGCACCGGCGGCACTTCGGCGCGGCCCCGCGCGGCATCTGGCTGCCCGAATGCGCGTACCGCCCGCGGTACGCCTGGACCCCCCCCATCGGCCCCGCGCGCCCCGCGGTGATGCGCAAGGGCGTGGACGAGTTCCTCTCGGAGCAGGGGATCCGGTACTTCATTATTGATACGCACCTCCTGCGGGGCGGGCAGGCCATCGGCCTGTACCTCTCGCGGTTCGAGGCGCTGCGCGGCCTGTGGGCGCGGTTCGAGAAGGAGTCCGGCGCGCCGCTGGACACCGACCGGTCGCCGCACCGCGCGCATCTCGTGCTGTCCAACCCCGACCACCACGCGCCGGTCGGCATCTTCACCCGCGACCCCGACACGGGCGTGGTGGTCTGGAGCGGCGAGCACGGCTACCCGGGGGACGGCGCGTACCTCGAGTTCCACAAGAAGCACTTTCCCGGCGGCCTCCGGTACTGGCGGGTCACGCGCTCCAAGTCCGACCTGGCCGAGAAGGAGCCGTACAGCACGGCCGGCACGGAGCCGCGCCTGGAGGAGAACGCCGCCCACTTCGTGGCGCTGGCGCGCAAGCTGCTCATGGGCGCGCCCGCCTCGGCGTCCACGATCCTGACCGCGCCGTTCGACGCGGAGCTGTTCGGGCACTGGTGGTTCGAGGGCGTGAAGTGGCTCGAGCTGTCGCTGCGCAAGTTCGCGGCCACCGGCGACGTCGAAACGGCCGCGCTCGGCGACCACCTGGCGGCGCACCCGCCGCGGGACGTGGTCGCCCTGCCGGAGGGGTCGTGGGGCCAGGGCGGCTTCCACTGGATCTGGCTCAACGAGGACACCGCCTGGACGTGGGAGAAGATCTACCCGGCGGAGGAGCGGATGGAGGCGCTGGCGGTCCGGCTGGCGGAGCTGGAGGGGGCGGGGGACCGGCGGGCCGCGCCGCTGCGGAACGTGCTGGCCCAGGCCGCGCGGTCGCTGCTGCTGCTGGAATCCTCCGACTGGCAGTTCCTGATCTCGACCGTGAGCGCCCGGGACTACGCCGAACAGCGGGTGGACCGGCACGCGCAGGATTTCTCGACGCTCGCGGGGCTGGCGGACCAGGTGGTGGCGGGCAACCCGCTCTCCGAGCACCAGGCCGGCTCGCTCGCGGACCTCCAGGCCCGCGACTTCCTCTTCCCCGACGTCAACCCCTCCTGGTGGTCCAAAGTCGACCACCCCTAGGTCACGGGAGGGGACAACGGGAGGGGACAGTTATGATATTATGATATTCTCGACATCGAGAATATCATAATATCATAACTGTCCCCTCTTCGCGTGTCCCCTCTTGCTACCTCCGGGGGGTGGCGCGGAAGAGCTGGACAGGCGCGGCCATGCCGCGCACGGCGGCCTGCTCGGCGGCGAGGTTGAAGCCCGCCAGCGCCGCCGGGACACCCTCCGCGCCGTGGACGTCCGCGGTCAGGCAGATCTCCTCGGGCCCGGCCAGGGCCTGGATGCGCGCGGCGAGGTTCACGGTCTGGCCGAAGAAATCCACCCGGTCGTTCGAGGTCACGGCCAGGCACGGGCCCCGGTGGAGGCCGATCTTGAGCAGCAGGTCCTCGCTGCCGCGCGCCCGGTTGAAGGCCTCGATTTCCCCCAGCATGTCCGCCGCGGCCGCGGCCCCCTGCCCGGGGGCGTCGAAGGTGGCCATGACCGCGTCGCCGATGGTCTTGACGACCGCGCCGCCCCGGCGGGCGATGATCGCGCCCAGCGTGTCGAAGTGCTGGTGCACCAGGGCGTACGCCTTGACGTCGCCGATCCGCTCGTAGAGCGCGGTGGAGCCCGTAAGGTCGGTGAACAGGAAGGTGACATCCAGGGCCTTGAGGCCGGTCGTGCCGCCGAGCACCTCGCCCCGGAACAGCTCGCGGAAGAGCGGGACGTTGAACAGCGACTTCGCCGAGAGGTAGGGCGCGTACCCCGTCGGGTGCTGGACGGTCCCGGGGGGCGCGACGAAGACGAAGGGCGCCCCGCGGCCGCCGCCGCGGTGCTCGAGCGTGAGGGCCACCGGGCCGGGCCGCAGCGTGTCGGCGGAGGATTCCCACCCGCCCTCCCGCAGCGTGAAGAGGAGCGGCTGCGGTTCCGCGACCGGCTCGCCCCCGACCTCGACCCAGAACCCCGACTTGCGCAGCCCGTCGAACCCTGTGAGCACCCCGTCGGCGACCGCGAACGCGGCGGTGGCCCGCTCGCCGGCGTCGAGCCAGCGGAGGACCCGCACGAACGGCCGGATGCACTCCGTGTACCGGGCGCCCCCCGGGACGAGGCCGCCCGGGTTCAGCAGCCAGCGGTAGACGAAGTCCTCCGCGGTCAGGCGCTCCGGGTGGTTGGCGGCGAGGTCGCGCACGGCGGACGACAGGCTGAAGCTGACCTCGATCGCGCCGTCCAGCGTCGTGTCGTTCTCGGTGTTGCAGATGTTGCACCGGTAGGTGGCGTGCAGGAAGGACAGCGCGTCGAACCGCTCCACGAGGTCGCCGCAGCCGGTGCACTGGACGTCCCAGCGCATCGCGAAGAGGCCGTGCTTCGCCGCGACCAGGAACAGGTTGACCGTCTCCCGGGGGTCGGTGCCCCAGGCCGCCGCGCACCGCAGCGGATTGACCCGGTAGGCGGCGAACTCGTCGGGGTCCCGGGCC
>CAYNUZ010000031.1:0-16629 GCA_964400385.1 uncultured bacterium
GTCCGTGGGGGTCCGCGCTCACCCGGAATTCGAGCGCTTCGCCCGCCGCCGCGCTGGGCGGCCAGCACCACCCCTCGATCGCCCGGGACCGGCCCTCCGACACCGCCGTGATCCGCAATCCCCAGTCCGGCGTGCCCGGCAGGGCGTTTTCCTCGGCGATGCTCCGGACCATTCGACCTATAATAGCCGCCGATGCCCGGCCCGATCCGTGCCCGCCATGCCGCGCTGCTGCTCACCCTCTGCGTCGCCTGGGCCGGACCCGCCGCGGCCCGAAAGGAGCCTCCCGTGACCACCACCGCCCTGCCCGAGCCGACCCCCGCGAAACTTCCCCGGTGGCGCGGGTTCAACCTGCTCGAGAAGTTCTCGAAGGACTGGAACAACGGGCCGTTCCACGAGGAGGATTTCCGCCTGATCCACGGTTGGGGCTTCGACTTCGTCCGGCTGCCGATGGATTACCGCACGTGGATCACCGGCGGCGATTGGCGGACCTTCAACGAGGCGGTGCTGCTGGAGGTGGATCAGGCCGTGGCGTGGGGGAAGCAGTACGGCATCCACGTCTGCCTCAACTTCCACCGCGGACCCGGGTACTGCGTGAATCCGCCGAAGGAGGCGAAGGACCTCTGGACCGACCCCGAGGCGCAGGAGGTCTGCGCGCTGCACTGGGCCACGTTCGCCCGGCGGTACAAGGGCGTCCCGAACCGCAACCTCAGTTTCGACCTGCTTAACGAGCCGAACGACATGGACAACGCGGTCTACGCGAAGGTCGCCCGGCTCCTCGTGGCCGCCATCCGGAAGGAGGATCCCGACCGCCTCATCATTTCGGACGGGACGTTCTGGGGCAACAAGCCGGTGCCCGAACTGGCCGACCTCCACATCGCCCAGTCCACCCGCGGCTACGCGCCGATGCAGGTCTCCCATTTCAAGGCGTCGTGGATCGGCGGGTCGGCCACCTGGCCCGTCCCGACGTGGCCGCTCTTGGAGGGCGGCGGGACCTGGGACCGCGCCCGGCTGGCGCGCGACCAGGTGGCGCCGTGGAAGAAGCTCGAGGCCCTCGGGGTCGGCGTGCACGTCGGCGAGTGGGGCGCCTTCCAGCACACGCCGCACGCCGTGGCCCTGGCCTGGATGAGGGACTGCCTCGCCAACTGGAAGGAGGCGGGATGGGGCTGGGCCCTGTGGAACTTCCGCGGGTCGTTCGGGATCCTGGACAGCGGCCGCACCGACGTCACGTATGAACCGTTCGAAGGCCACCAACTGGATCGGGCGATGCTCGATCTCCTGAAGGAGAACTGACCATGCGCCGGACCTGTCTCGCCGCCGCGCTCAGCCTGCTTCCGTGGTCCGCCCCGGCCGCCCCCGCCCCCCTGGAGGCCCTGCTCTCGCCGGACGGGAGCGTGGCGGTGCGGGACGGGGCGGACGGCGTGGCCACGATCGAGCCGAACTGGGCCGCGAAGGGCTGGACCGGGCTGGACACGGGGAAATCCTCCCGTCCCGGCGGCGGCAAGGCCGGACGGATCCTCGCGCTGGCGGGTGGCGGCACCCTCACCTGCGAGGTGGCGGCCGCCCAGCAGGGCGACGCCGTCCTGCTCACCTACGTGATCGCCGTGACCGCCACGCGGGAGATGGAGTCCGTCCATGCGAGCCTGTACCTGCCGGTGGGCGACTGGATCGGGTCACCGTACACGGTCGGGACGGAGTCCGGGACGGTCCCCGCCGTCACCGGCGAGGTGCGGCTGGCCACGGCCGACGCCGGCCGGCTGGTCCTCGGCCCGTCGGCCACGCCCGGCCGCGTCACCCTGACCATCACCCCGGCGGGGCCGACACCGCTCCCGCTCCTGCTCCAGGACTCCCGCAAGTGGGGCGGCGGCCTCGAAATCCGGGTGCACGGCCTGCACCCCGGCGGCGCGCCCTGGTCGTGGACCCCCGCCCTCGTCCAGCGCATCGCCTTCACCCTGTCCGCCGATCGTCCGGTCCGGCTGGCGGTGGACGCGCCGGTCACGCTCAAGCCGGGGAAGGAGTGGATCCCGCTGCGGCCCGCGCCCGACGTCCTGCCGGGTTCCGCGCTGGACTGGTCGGGCCAGGGGCTCACGCGCACGCCGGCGGGCAGCCTCGGCTGGCTGCGCGCGAGCGCCACGCTGCCGGGGTCCTTCGAGTACGAGCAGGCGCCGGGCCAGCCGGCCCGTTTCTACGCGGTCAACATCGGCACCGGCGCGCTGTTCCCCTCCGCCGCCGAGGCGCCCCGGCTGGCCGACCGGCTCGCCCGCCGCGGGTACAACGCGGTCCGGGTCCACCACTACGAGATGGCGCCGTGGACCCGCGACCATGGGATGCTCGATCCCGCGGCCGTGGATACGCTGACGCTGCACGCGGGCCGCATGGACCGGTTCGACCGGCTCGTGGCCGAGCTGGAGCAGCGGGGCATCTCGCTGACGACCGACCTGTACGTGAGCCGGCCGGTCCTCGCCGCCGAGGTCTACCCGGGCGCGACCGGCAACCTCGACTACGGGTTCAAGCACCTGATCCACGTGAACGAGCGGGCGCGGGAGAACTGGAAGGCGTTCGCCCGGGTCCTGCTGACCCACGTCAACCCGTACACGGGCCGGGCGTACCGGGACGATCCCGGCCTCGCCACCCTGGTCCTCGTCAACGAGGGCGAGATGGCCAACGAGCCCGACGACCTCCGCAAGGACCCCCGCGAGGCCGCGCTCTGGGACGCCGCGTTCACCGCCTGGAAGCGCCGGACCGGGGCCGCCGGGGACTGGGGCTCGCCGGCCTGCGGCCGCTTCCTCTGGGAGACCCACCGCGACACCGAGCGCACGCTCGCGCGGTACCTGCGCGAGGAGCTGCATGTGAAGGCGCTGATCACCGACCTCAACGGGTGGACCGACGAATGGGGGGCACAGGCCTGCCGCCACGGGCTGGACTTCGTGGACAACCACATGTACTGGGACCACCCGGCGTTCATCGACCGGCCGTGGGAGCTGCCGTCGCGCGGCTCCTCGGGCGGCGGCAGCGCGATCCGGGCCGGCGGCGCCGGCACCGGGCTGGCGCTGACCAGGCTCCTGGACAAGCCCTTCACCGTGTCCGAGTTCCACTTCGTGCCGCCCAACCTCTTCCGCGCCGAGGGCGGGCTCCTGTACGGGGCCTTCGCCGCGCTCCAGGGGTGGGGCGCGCTGTACCGGTTCGCCTATTCCGGCGACGACGCCGAGACGTTCGCGCCCGCGCCGGTCTCGTTCTTCGACATCGTCAACGACCCGGTGACAATCGCCTCCGAGTACGCGGCGGTCGCGCTGTTCCTGCGCGGCGACCTCGCCCCCGCGCCGCATGCCGTGGCGGTCGCCGGACCGGAGGACGCCTTCTGGAGCCGGGCGGACGAGCACGTCCACTCGCCCGCGGAGCAGTTCGCCTGGGTGACCCGGGTCGGATCGCGGGTGGGCGCGCCGGGTCCGGAGGAGCTGGCCGTCCCGATCGGGGCGCCCGCCGCCTCGGCCACCGCCCTGCTGGAGGCCATGCGCACCCGCGGCTGGCTCAGGCCGGGCAACGCGACCGACCTCACGGCCGGCACGGTCGAAAGCGAGACCGGCGAGATCGTGCTCGCCAAGGCCGACGGCACCCTCCGGATCGCCACGCCGCGCACCGCGGGCCTGGTGCTGCCGGCCGGACTGACGCGGACCGCGGGCCCGCTGACCGTGACCACAGGCGGCGCCTTCGCGGCGGTCTGGGCGTCCTCCCTCGACGGCCGGCCCCTGGCGGCCAGCGCCCGGATCCTCCTGGCGCACGTCACCGACGTCAAGAACACCGGCGACCGGTTCCGGGGCCGGGACCTCAAGGTGCTGGAAGGTTGGGGGAAGCTTCCCTACCTCGCGCGGGCGGGGACCGCCGCGATCGCGCTGGCGCGCGACGGCGCGGGGCCGGTCACGGTCTGGCGGCTGGACGGCTCCGGGAAGCGGGTGGCCAAGGTCCCGGCGGCGCGGCGGCACGGCGCGGTCACGTTCACGGCGTCCACCGCGACCCGGCCCGACGCGACCTTCTTCTACGAGCTGGTGGCGGAGTAGCCCGGGACTACTTGCCGGACTGGGTCGCGACCACGACGGTCGCGGCGATGACGACCGCGCCGAGGATGGGCCAGATCACGCCACCGTGCATCTGGGACCGGGGAATGTCCAGCGTGTCCAGCTTCTTCTTCGTGCCGACCATCGGGGCCGCGACCAGGGTCATGCCCTGGTCCCCGTCCCCCGCCGCCGCGGCCACACGCCGGACCGTGGCGTTGACCTGCCGGCCGTTGCGCCAGAGGGTCAGCGTGCACTCCGAGTCCTTCGGGCCGGTGAGGAACGGGCGGAAGACGCTGAACGGCTTGTTCCAGGTCGGCTCCCCGCCCACCGCCAGGATCATGTCGTACGGCAGGACACCGGCCTTCCATCCTGGCGAGTTGCCGGCCACGGCGGTGATCGCGGGGTAGAACCCGGCGCCGTCATTGGTGAGGACGTCGAGCGTCAGCCCCGGCACGTCGGCCAGGCTCTGGTCCAGCTCCGGCCGTGCCGCGGACGGGAACTGGTGCAGGAGGCACCAGAGCACCGGCTCCGCGCCCACCCGGATGTCCGAGGTGCGCCCGATTCCGGCTCCCGTGCCCGCCCACACCTCCGCCAGCGTGCGGCCGTCCACGATACTGACCGTGGCCTGCATGAGGTACCGGCTCCCGCCGCCGCCCTCGCCGCCGGGCCGGGGATACTTCGGAACCGGGGGCACCAGCACCGCCGGGTCGCCCCACGTCCCCCAGCCGTACGTGTCCGAGGCCTGCAACGTGGCGGGGGCCGGCAGCGGCGCGGGCACCCGGCCCTCCTCCTTCCAGCCGGAGGGGATCTCGACGATCCGCTTCCCCTCGCCGCGCACCGGCGGCGCGACGTCCACGCCGACCAGGAAGTCGGGGGTGCCGGAGGGCGGCACGAAACGGTACCCGCGCGCCTCGAGGATGTTGCGCACCGCGAAGAGGATCGGCCGCTCGTAGTCGGCGCCCTTCATCTGGGCGTTCCCGTTGACGGCGGACAGCGGGAAGACCGAGAAGGTGTTGAAGTTCATCGTCTGGAGCGGCGCGGGCTTGTAGGTCTGGACCGCGGGCCCCACGTCCAGCGCGAGGGGGGTGAGGCTGTGGGTGGCGAAGCAGCCGGAGAGCGCGGCCCCGGCCGCGGCCGCCGCGGGGAGCCAGCGCCGGACGTTCATGCCCCTGATTGTCGACGGCGGGCGGGCCGGCGGCAAGTGGCCGGGAGGTGTCCGGCGATCAACCGGGCCTTGCGGGTCCGCGGCCAGCCCTTCAGCTCGGCCTCGCGGACCAGCGCCGCCCCCTGCGTGGGCTGCATCTCGGCGTAGAGGAGGCCGACCGGGAGCCGCGTCCGGGTGTACCGGGCCCCCCGGCCCTGCTGGTGCGTCCGGATGCGCCGGGCCAGGTCCTTGGCACACCCGGTGTAGTACGTTCCATCCCGGCAGCCGAGGATGTAGACGTACCAGCGGTTCTTCAGCGGGGGGTCAGGCGCCTTCGAGGTAGGTCTTGCCGAGGAGCAGGCCGCGCTGTTCGGTCGCGGTGGCGCCGTTGAAGTGCTCGTCCTCCAGCTCGACGCACACGCACCCGCGATACCCCTTCGCCTGCAGGATCTCGAAGCCCTGGACCCACGGGAAGATGCCGTGGCCGGGGATCGTGTACCGCCAGGTGGCCGACCCGAACCCGTGCCCCGCCGCGAACGTCGGCGGCTGCTCGTGCCCGAGGTCGTAGAGCGCTTCCGTGAACAGGTCGGTGTCCTTCCCGTGCACGTGCCCGACCCGGTCCGCGAACTCGCGCAGGAACCGGAGCGGGTCAATGCCCATGCGGATGAGGTGCGAGGGGTCGAAGTTGACCCCCATCGCCTTGGACGGCACCTCCTTGAAGAAGGAACGGTACCCCTCCGGCGTGCAGCAGAGCGCCCCCGGCCCCGGCCACCCCTCGATCACGAGTCGCGCCTGCGCGGCCTCCATGGCGGGCGCGAGGGCCGCGAAACTCTCCACCATATATTTGAAGTTTTCCTTCCGGTCCTTCGCGGGGTCCTCCGGCAGCATCACGGTGAAGTGGTTGGCCGGCCCGAGCGCCGCCCCCACCGCCTTGACGTACGCGGCGTTCTTCGCGACGGCCTCCTTGCGCTTGCCCGCGTCCGGCGAGAGCATCGCGTTCCACTCCGCCAGGTCCACCGACCCCACGCGCAGCCCGGCGTCCTTGACGGCCTTGCCCGCCGTGTCCCCGTTGCGGCCGACGTCCACCGCGGAGAACCCGTTGGCCTTCGCCCACGCCGCCACCGCGGCGGCGTCCTTCTGCCAGTCCGACCAGCCCAGCCGGAAGCCGACCGGGAACCCGCCCGTCCGCGTCACGGCGCTCATGCGGTCTTGCCCAGCTTCTTGAGGCCCGCGAAACACTTCGTGATCGCGTTCATCGGGGAGACGGGGTCCGACTCGTGCTCGACGATGTACCACTCCGTGCCCCCGCCGCCCTCGCAGGCCTTGAACACCTCGGCCCACTTCACCTCGTCCTCGCCGATGGTCGCGGCCTCGTTGGTCTTTGAGAAGGGCTTGAGGTGGATCGTCACCGACCGGCCCTTGTGCCGGGGCAGGTACGTCATGGGGTCCGCGCCGCCGTGCAGGGCGTTGCCGGTGTCGAACTGCATGATGACGTCCGGATTGGTGTGGGCGTAGAAGTCCTCCCACAGGATGGTCCCCTCGACCGCGTGGAACTCCTCGTGGTGGTTGTGGTATCCCACGCGGAAGCCATGCGCCTTCACCTTCGCGGCCAGGTCGTTGAAGACCTTGGCCGTCTCGCGCCAGGCCGCCAGGGTCTTGCGCTTCTCCTCGGGCAGCCACGGCACGATCAGGTACGGGTTGCCGATCTCCCGGTTGAAGTCCATCGTGGCCTGGAGCTTGTCGCCGAGCAGCGTGTCCATGCCGGTGTGCGTGCCGCAGGCCTTGAGCCCCAGGTCGTCCTGGATCTTGCGCAGCTCCTTGCCGGACTTGCCGTAGTACCCGGCGTACTCCACGCCCTGGTACCCGATCTTCGCCACGGCGGCCATGGTGCCGGCGAGGTCCTTCTTGCAGTCGTCGCGGACGGAATAGAGCTGGACGCCGACCGGGATCTTGGCCATGAGGCACTCCTTTCAACGGGGGATTTCCCCCGATGATAACAGGTCCCCCGGGACGCGGCCCGGCCCGATCCGGTACGCTGGACGCGACGCTCATGACCACGCTCCGCGCCTCCTTCCTCGGGCTCCCGGCCGTCGAGCGCGGGCCGGACAATCCACTCCCCGCCTTCCGGGTGGCCGATCCCAACGGCCGGGTGGCGTGGGCGGAGTCCGTGCCCGGGCCAGATCGCGCCCGGCTGGGGTGGGAGACCGCCTTCCGCGCCCTGCCGTACCCGGTGCAGGACGGGTACACGCGTGTGCTCCGTCCGGCGCAGGTGCCCTCGCTGGTGCTGGAGAACGAGGTCCTCACCGCGACCGTCCTGCCGGGGTGGGGCGGCCGCCTGTGGTCGCTGGTGCACAAGCCCTCGGGCCGCGAGCTGCTCCACCGCAACCCGGTGCTCCAGCTCGGCAACCTCGCCCTCTGCAACGCGTGGTTCGCCGGCGGCGTCGAGTGGAACCTCCCTCAGTTCGGCCACCACCCCCTCACCTGCTCCCCGCTCTTCGCGGGCGAGATCCCCGGAACGGAGGGCGAACCGGCGCTGCGGCTCTGGGAGTTCGAGCGGATGAAGCGGCTGGTGTGGCACGTGGACCTCCACCTGCCGCCCGGGTCCCCGTGCCTCTTCGCGCACGTGCGGGTCGTCAACCTCAACGCCCGGGAGGTCCCGATGTACTGGTGGTCCAACATCGCGGTGCCCGAGGCGCCGGACGTGCGGGTGCTGGTGCCGGCCGCGGGAGTCCTGACCCACGTGACCGGCGGGCAGCTTGGCCTGGAGCCCCTGCCGGTGGTCGAGGGCCGGGACATGACCTACGCGGCGCGGTCCCGCCGGGCCATGGAGGGATATTTCCACCTCGACGCCTGCCGCCCGTGGGTCGCGGCGCTCGACGGCCGTGGCCGCGGGTTGTTCCAGTGCTCGACGGCGCGGCTCCGCGGCCGCAAGATGTTCGCCTGGGGACAGGACCCCAACGGCCGCCACTGGCAGGAGCTGCTCTCGGGGCCCGGGTCGGCCTATCTCGAGATCCAGGCCGGACTGTGCCGCACCCAGTTGGAAAGCATTCCCATGCCGGCCAGCGCGACGTGGAGCTGGACCGAGGCCTACGGACTGCTCGAGGCCGATCCCGCCCTCGTCCACGGCGCGGACTGGGATGCCGCGCGCGGGGCAGCGGCGGCCGCGCTCGAGTCGGTGCTGCCCGAGGCGACCGTCGAGGCATGGGACATGAAGTTCGAGTCCGGCCGGCACCATCCCCCCGTCAAGGTGCTCTCCTCCGGATCGGGTTGGGGAGCGCTCGAACGGTTGCGCATGGAAGCCGCCGGCGAGGCGATGCCGGAAGGCTTCGTCTTTCCCGAGTCGACGCTGGACGAGCCGCAGCAGCCCTGGGTCGCCCTGCTGCGCCGGGGCGCGTTTCCGGCCACCGCCGAACCCGGGGCGTGGATGACCCAGCCGGAATGGGAAGACCGGCTCGCGGCGGCTCCCGCCACATGGCAGACCTGGCTGCACCGCGGCGTGATGCGGCTCGAGCAGCTCGATCCCGCCGGTGCGCGCGAGGCCTGGGAGAAATCCATCGCGCTCCAGCCTTCCTGCTGGGCGTACCGTAACCTGGCGGTGCTCGCGCAACGGGAAAAGCGCGGGGACGCCGCGCTGGAGCTGCTGGCCAGGGCGTGGCCGCTCACGCCGCCCGCGGCCCGGTTCGCGATGGCCCGGGAGCGGCTCGAGGCCTTGAACGCCGCTGGCCGGCATGCCGACGCCCTTGCCTTTGCAGGGGAATTGGACGAGGCCATCCTCGCGCGGGACCGCATCCGGCTGCTGCGCGCCCGGGCCGCGGTTGAAACCGGGGCACTGGAGCTGGCCGCCTCCCTGCTCGACCGGGAGTTTGCGGACATCCGCGAGGGCAACGCCGAGCCGACCGCGCTCTGGATCGAGCTCGCCGCCCGCCGGATCGCCGCACGGGAAGGCATCGCGGCGGATGGAGCGTTGCGCGAACGGGCCCGGCGGGAATCGCCCCCGCCCCCCCACCTCACCTTCGGCTCCTCGGACTCCTCAGCCGCGTACGGGCTCTAGGGCTCCCGCCGGGGAGCCTCCATGCTCAGCGGCGGCGGGGGCCTCCGCGGCCGCCGCCGCGCGGGCGCTCGCCCGGGCGGAGCGACTTGATGTACCCGGGACGCGGGTGGTACGACCCGGCGATCGTGGAGGCCCGGTACTCGAAGTCGGGCAGCGTCACCCGGGGCAGGGGCTTGCCGATCAGCCGTTCGACCGCGGTGATCCACGGCTCCTCCTCGGGCGCCATGAGCGTGAAGGCGTCGCCCTCGGCCTCCGCCCGGCCCGTACGGCCGATGCGGTGGATGTAGTTCTCCGGCTCGTCGGGGACGTCGTAGTTGATCACGTGCGTGATGTCGTCGATGTCCAGCCCGCGCGCCGCGATGTCGGTGGCGATCATCACCTGGTAGGTGCCCCGCCGGAAATCCTCCAGCGCGTGCTGCCGCTCGGCCTGGCTGCGGTCGCCGTGCATGATCGTCGTCTTGAACCCGGCCTTCTCGAGGATCTCCCCCAGCCGGTCGGCCCGCTGCTTGGTGCGGGTGAAGATGAGGACCGACGAGACCGTGCCGGTGTTGCGCAGGAGCTTGAGGAGCAGCTCCAGCTTCTGCTCGAAGTTGACCGGGTAGGCGGCGTGCCGGATGCCCGCCGGGACCGTGACCGACCGCGGGCCGAGCTGGACCCGCACCGGGTCCTTGCAGATGGATTCGCACAGGGCCAGCGTCTCGGACGGCAGCGTCGCGGAGAAGATCAGGTTCTGCCGGTTCCGCGGCATCAGCGCGAGGATCCGGCGCACGTCCGGCAGGAAGCCCATGTCGGTCATCCGGTCCGCCTCGTCGAGCACGAAGATGTCGAGGTGGTCGAACCGGATCCGGCCGGACTGGACGTGGTCGAGGAGCCGGCCCGGGGTCGCGGAGACGATCTCCACGCCGGATTCCAGCGCCTTGATCTGCGGCGGGAAGGCCACGCCGCCATAGATCGCGGTGCACTTGATGTGCGAGTACTTCCCGAGGCTCTCGACGTGGTCCAGCGACTGCTGGGCCAGCTCCCGGGTGGGAGCCACCACCAGCGCCCGGATGCCGGTCTTGCGGCCCTCGCTGAGGATGCGGTGCATGATCGGCAGCATGAACGCGGCGGTCTTGCCCGTGCCGGTCTGGGCGGACGCCATGACGTCCTTCCCCGCCAGGATGTGCGGGATCGCCTCCGCCTGGACCGGGGTCGGGCGGGTGAACCCCATGTCGTGGATGCCCTTGAGGAGCGTGGGGTGCAGGCCGAGTTCGTCGAATGTCATCGGGAAGGGTCCATCATATCGGAAAAGGTATACTCGGAGCCGGACCCCCCCGAATGAGCGACCGGAACTATACCCTGGACGAGATCGGCGGCCTCATGGAGACCGGCGCGCTCGACGAGGCGATCCGCGGCCTCCAGCGGATGCTCCGCACCATGCCCTCGTCCTTCCCCGCCCACCTGCGGCTCGGCCAGGCCTACGTGAAGAAGAGCCGCGGCACCGACAAGGCGCTGCTGGCGTTCGCGGCCCGCGAGTTCGACGAGGCGCTCCGGCTCGTGCCCGCCGACGAGGGGTCGCACCTGGCGGTGATCGAACTCGGCCGGTCGCTCGGCCGCGTGGACCAGCTGCGCGCCGAATACCGCGGGCGGCTCGCGGCGGTGCCGTCCGCGCGCGCCCTCCTCGAGCAGGTCGAGCAGCCCATTGCGGCGCCGCCCCGGCTCCTCGCCGACTGGAAGGCGTCGTTCGTGGACATGGTGGGGTCCAACGGCCTGGCCCTGCTCCTGATCGCGGGCGCCGCGGCGCTCGCGGTCGCCGCCATCTGGCAGCTCTCGAAGCCCGTCTTCGAGCATCGCGCCCCCGCCGGGGGCGGGCCCGGGGCCGCCACCGACCTGCCGCCGCCCGCGACCGCGGCGGCGTTCACGCTCAACGACCTGTCGGGGCATGCGGTCAGTTTGAAGGACTTCGCCGGAAAATCGGCCGTCATCCTCGATTTCTGGGCGACCTGGTGCGGGCCGTGCAAGGCCAGCCTGCCGGCGCTCAACGAGTTCCGCCGCACCCACCAGGGCAAGGGCGTCGAGGTGCTGAGCGTGAACCTGGGCGAGCCCGCCGGGCTGGTCAACGACTTCATCACCCGGGAGGGGTATGCCCTCTGGGTCCTCCTGGATTCGGACAGCGCCGTGGCCGGCGCCTACGGCGTCACCGGGATTCCGACGCTGGTGGTTATTGACAAGAACGGCAGCATCCGCCAGAAGTTCGTGGGATACGACCCCCAGCTCGAGCAGAAGCTCGATGCCACCCTCGCGGCCCTGTAGTTACCTGACCAGCGCCAGTTTCCTGACCGCGACGAACTCCCCGCACGTCAGCCGGACGAGGTAGATTCCGCTCGCGCACCTCCGCCCGGCCGGCGACTTCCCATCCCACGCCGCTTCGCCGCGCTCGGTCTCGGCCGCCTTGTCCAGAAGCGTGAGGACCGCTTCCCCCGTCAGCGTGTACACCGCGAGCCGGGTCCGGGACGCCGGCCCGGCCGCCGAGACCTGGTACGTGAACCGCACCGCCGCATCGCTCCCCGGCCGGAAGGGGTTCGGGCCGGCGACCTCCAGCAGGTTGCGGCCGTCGGTCATCGTCATCCCGGCCGGCCCGCCCGCATCCACGGCGTGAAACGGCAGCCCGGTCGCCGCGTCCCGGGCGATGTAGAGGTCCCCCCCGGAGACCCGCACCTGCAGCCGGGCGGGGGTGGCGTGCGGACTCGCGATCACCGGGACCGAGAGGTCGAGGCACGCGCCCGGCGCCAGCACGGTCGCTGCCGGCGGATACACGGCGTATTCCGTGGACAGGATGGCCCCGGTGGCGGCGTTCGCGAAGGACAGCGCCGGCTCGCCGTTCTGCAGTCCCGCCGGCGTCTGGCCGGGATTGCAGACCCGCACCCCGATGCGGAATTCCTGGCCCGGGGCGACCATGGCGGGCACCGAGGTCAGGCGAAGCTCCAGCGGATACCGGGCCAGCACGTCCACGCATCCGGTGTACGCGTCGCAGTAGAGCGGCGCCTTGGAGCCCGCGTCGGTGCCGTTGAACTCGGTATGGACCCGGACGCACCCCAGCCCCGTCGGCGAATACGTCCACGCATAGGTTGCCGTGCTCCCCGCCCCGATGCTGCCCGGAACGTCCGCCTCGGGCGGATACGACCGCAGCACGGCCGTCGCCGGGGTGCAGGCCGGGCCGGGGCACGCCCCCAGGTATGCCGACTCGGGCGTGCCGTGGGCGGGCGTGGCGCCCTGGATCGTGACCGCCCCGCCGTTCGCCGCCTGCAGCGTCACGTTGATGCACCCGACGCCCGTGGCCGGGTTGCAGGCCCCGTGGAGCGCGCAGCCGGGACAGGTGGCTGACATGGTCACGACCGCCGGGGCCTGCGCGCTGCAGGCGAGCTGCGCGGCCGCGGCCACCGTGATCCCCCCGTACGAGGCCGACGCCGTGACGGGAAGCGCGCACACCGGGTCGGTCCCGGTGGGCGTCACGGTGAACGAGACCGTGCCCGGTGTCGTGACCGCGAAGTTGTAGGTGTAGGTGGCGTTGGAGGGATACGGCGGGTTGGGCAGGCACTGCTTCTTGCCCACCAGGACCGCGGGCAGCGGCGGCACCGGGCCGCTGACCAGCGACGCGGCGGCCGTGCCGTTGGCGGCAATCGCGAGCGCGA
This sequence comes from uncultured bacterium, assembly GCA_964400385.1. Classification (GTDB taxonomy): domain Bacteria; phylum Oederibacteriota; class CAKKQC01; order CAKKQC01; family CAKKQC01; genus CAYNUZ01. The sequence continues at coordinate 12,916 of CAYNUZ010000031.1, forward strand.
ACCCGGCAAGATCGTCCTCCCCCTGGTTTTCCACGGTCACCTGGACCGGCACGACCTGGCCGGTGGAGTACGCCTTGGCCCCGGCCACCACGTCGCACCACAGGAAGGCCGGCGTGGTGACGATGACCTTCGGCGCCGGGCCGCCCAGCCAGTCCGCCTGCTCATCGGCATTCGCCTTCGAGTAACCCCCGACCAGCGAGACCCCCTGGAAGGCACCGAGATAGGTCGTTCCGCAGATCCCGTGCATGTACCACGTAACGAGCTGCGTCTGCCCGGGAGGAATCGTGAACGGGAGCGGCGGGACGGGGGACACCGCGGGGGCCGGAGGCGCCGGGCACGGAAACGCGGTGCCCGCCGGGGACGCATCGGGCATGGTGCTGTCCGAGATCCGGGTCACGGTCACGGGATCGGTCCCGCTCAGGTTCCGGACGTCCAGCGTCACCGGCAGGCACTCGGTGGGCGAGTCGCACGTGGCGGCGGGGCTGACGCCGAACGCGGTCACCTGCAGGTTACCCGTCGGCCGGATTGCGGTACAGGCATCCAGCGACCCGCAGAACGGCACTCCGTCGTTGCACGTCAGGGCGCAGAGCGACGGCGGCGGCGCCCAGGCGATCCCGCCGGTGAAGCACTGGGTCCCCGCGCATCCGCTGGTGACCGTAAAGGGGAAGGTCTTCGTCTCATCCGCCGCCCAGTCGTACGGCCCGGGCCCGGGCGTGCCGGTGATCGTGGTGCACGCGGTGTTCCCCGGGTCGAGGAGCAGCGAGAACGCGCCGGGCGCGGGCAGCCGGAACGGCCGGTGGTCCTGGTTGGTCAGTTCGAGCGTCACCGCGTACGGGGTCGCGGGCGGGGCGGAGACCGGGGCGAGCAGGAGCGCGGGCCGGCTCACGGCGCACCCGCCCGGGCAGGGGTCCGAGGGCGTGAACGGGGTCGGCTGGGCGCGCAGCGCGGCCGCGGCGTTGAACCCGGACCCCAGCGCTGCCAGCGTGACGCCGAAGGGCGTCGGCGCCTGGCAGGTCGCGAAGAGGCCGGCCGGATCCCGGTCGAACCGCCACGTGAGGGTGACCTGCGCGCCGGGCGCCAGCGGCACGGGCAGCGCGGGCGACGCGATCAGCCGGTACGTGGGCGACAGGGAGACATCCATGGACGGATTGAGGTCCACGCCGTACGCGCCGCTCACATTGGTGTACGTCACCCGCTCCTCCAGCACCTCGTCGCCCATGTAGTAGACCGGGCCGGTCTCCCCGGTGACGGGATCGGACCCCAGCGGCATGAATGCCGCTGGTCCCCCGCTGTCCGGATCCACCCAGACGGTGACCGACACCGCCAGCGGCGCGGGCTGGACCGAGAAGACCGGGGTCTTGGCCAGCACGCTGTTGGCGTAGAGGTTCCATGAGACCGGGCCGGCCACGGAGGTGCACCAACCGCCCACGCTCCAGGTCCAGGTGAAGACATGGGACGCGCCCGCCGCCAACGTGAGCGGCATCGCGGGGGGCGTGTCCGCATCCCGCTGGGCCCCGCCGCAGAGGGCATTGCCGTTGGCGGTCAGCAGGCACAGGCCGAACGGGGCGTTCGGCGCGGCGCAGGCGGTGACCGCGACGGGTGAGGCTCCCGTGTTGGTGACTGAAAGCTCGACCAATAGGTGGTCATCCACGTACGCAAGGCCGGCGGGTCTCGCGGATGAGGTGAGGACCCGCACGTATCCGCTGGCGTCCAGGGGAGAGGTGATCATGAGCGAATTCCCCGAGGCCCCTCCCCAGACCGTTCCGAGAATGGTGCCCAGCGTGCCGTCACCGACCAGGCTGGAACTGCCACAATCGAACCCCGTCCCTTCGAGGTCGAACGAAGGGATACATCCCGCGGCCACTGCCGCCGGACTGGCATCGGCGGCCCCACCCGCGAGGACCCGGAAGTCCAGCCCGGCGGCCGGCCGCTCGGCCTTGTACACCCAGGTGACCGTCTCGGTCTCGTGAGGTGCTGCTGGATCGTACGTCTGGCCGTTGTAGTCGAACGCCACGCCCGGAGAGGCGCTGACGAAGCTGACCGGAGCGCCCGGATTGCCAGCGCTCAAGGTGTCCGGACACGCGGGCGACATGATGGGCCACACCCAGTACTGGTCGGAGAACTCGCCCGGGCCATTGTGGTATCCGCAGTCGTACTGGGGACCCGGCCCGGTGCAAAAGGTGAAGTTCGCGGGGTTGGCCGTCGGGTCCACGCACAGGTGGCCCAGCATCCCGGACGTGTTCTCGAGCGTGAGGGTGAGCCGGATCCAGGTCCCTACCGGGACCGGGGCGTTGACCGCGGGCGTGACCGTGGTCCAGCCGGGGCCGGGCGCGCCGGTGGTCGGATTGGTCTCGACGGTCACCGCGGTGACATTCAGCGCCGCGGCCGGTGCGGCGGCGCACAGTGCGGCGGCCACCCACCATCCGGTGACCCGTCGCCGCGCGCCGCTCCTCATGGTCCCGCCGTTATTGTAGGTCCTCCCGCAGGACCCCGCCACCGGCGCCCGCGAACGTCCCGCCCCGCGCGAGGTAGGCCGTGACCGCCTCGCGCAGCCGGTTGCCGCGCGGCGCATGCGTGAGGTCGGGTCGCTTCTCGCCGAAGATGCGCTCCAGCACCTGGCCCGTGTTGCCCGGGACGGGGAACCGGTGGAAGAGGTCCTGGAAGCGGACGATGTTGGCGTCGGCCGGCAGGATGACCCGGAAGGCGGGGTCGAGGAGCCACGCCCAGCACGCCATCCCGCGGAACGGGTGGTCCGGCAGGTGCCGCGGGAAGAATTCCCGCGCCTGTTCGATCGAGGCCCGGCACGCCCCGGGCGTCAGCGGATCGCCCGCCGGAATGTGGAGATCGAGCACCGGGTCCCCCGGCGCCAGGACCCGCTCCCACTCGGCCTCGGCCAGCTCCACCGTCCCGCGGACCGCGACCGCGTCCTCCGTGATGGGCGAGCCACGGTACGTCCCGTGCTCGTGCCGGTACGCCGCGGTCCAGATCCCGGGCTCGTCCTCCGCGCCCCGCCGCCAGTACGCCGCGCCGGCCGCATCGTACAGGACGCCGTCGGGACACAGCAGGCGGACCGCGCGATTCGTACGGTGCCGGAAGACGTATGCGAACCGCGGCATGACGCCCGGCATGAACTGGATGCGGCCGAGCCGGAACAAGGTGCCCCCGAAGTGGCACAGGAGCCAGCCCAGGTCGCGCAGGCCCCAGGCCCCGTGATTCGCCCGGTACACCGTCGCCCAGAGCTCCACATCCGAGAGGGTGGCGCGCTGGACCTCGGGCGGAACGCCCCGCCGGTTCCATTCCGCGAGGAGGCCCGGCAGCCCCGAGAGCAGCGCGAGCAGCGGGAACATCCCCGCGTCCGCCCCGAAGGCGGGATACACCCAGCCGCCCTTGGGTTCGCCCGCCTTCGCCACATACAACAGGTGGTGCGCGTGCCACAGCAGCCGCATCCGCGCCTCCGACGCCCGGAAGCGGCCCGCCGCCTCCCGGACGGCGGCGGACAGGCCGGGCGCCCACTCCATCCGCGCCGCCGCGTCGGCGAGGAAGCCGTCCTCGAGGAAGAACGGCGTCGCGCCCGGGTACGACGCGCGCGAGGCCGGCCAGTGCTCCGGCCCGAGCCGGTCGCCGTCCTCGATGCCCGCGGCCCGCAGCGCCGCCGCGAAGGTCACGTGAACTCCACCCGGCGGCCCGCCCGCAGCTCCGCAAGGGGGTACCGGG
>CAYNUZ010000032.1:0-3227 GCA_964400385.1 uncultured bacterium
CTCTCCGCGCGCCTTGACCGCCCGCAGCCCGTCCGCGAAGGGGAAGACCCCCGCGGCCGCGCAGGCGGTGTACTCGCCCAGGCTGTGCCCGGCGGCGAAGGCCGGGCGGGCGCCGGCGGCGGCCAGGACCTCCCAGGCGGCGAACCCGGTGACGTAGAGCGCGGGCTGGGCGACCCGGGTCTCCGTCAGCCGGTCCTCCGGCCCTTCCGCGCAGATCTTCGCGAGGTCGTACCCGAGGATCTCCGACGCCTCGGCGAACCGGCGGGCGGCCGACGGCCAGCGGGCGGCCACCTCGCCGCCCATGCCGAGGGCCTGTGAGCCCTGCCCGGGAAACATGACGGCGATCTTCACCAGCGGATGACCGCCGCGCCCCAGGTCAGGCCGCCGCCGAACGCCACCGTGCAGACGAGGTCGCCCGGCTTGACCCGGCCCGAGGCCACGGCCTCGTGCAGCGCCACCGGGATGGTGGCCGCGGAGGTGTTGCCGTATTTCTCGACGTTCATCATGACCTTCTCCATCGGGAAGCCCAGCGAGTCCGCCACCGCGGTGATGATCCGGCTGTTGGCCTGGTGCGGCACCAGCAGCGAGACGTCCGCGGTCGTCAGCCCGCACTTCTTGAGCACGTCCTGGACCGCCTGGCTCATCGAGCGCACCCCGGACTTGAAGACGTCCTGGCCCTTGAGCCGCAGGAAGTGCTGCCGGCCCGCGACGCTCTCGGCCGAGGCGGGGGTCCGGCTGCCGCCAGCCGGGACGTCGATCAGGGACGCGCCGCCGCCGTCCGCCCCGAGGACCGTGCCCAGGATCCCGCGGCCGTCGTGGGCGCCCCGCAGCACCACGGCGCCCGCGGCGTCCCCGAAGAGCACGCAGGTCTTGCGGTCGGTCCAGTCCACGAACCGCGAGGTGACCTCGGCGCCGATCAGGACCACCGTCTCGGCCTCGCCGCTCACGATCGCCCCGCGGGCCAGCGACAGGCCGTAGACGAACCCCGAGCACGCGGCCTCGATGTCCACCGCCGCGGCCCGCTTCGCCCCGATCCGGTGCTGCACCAGGCAGGCGGTCGAGGGGCAGAGCATGTCGGGGCTGAGCGTCGCCAGCAGGATGAGGTCCACCTCGCCCGGATCCACGCCCGCCGCCCGCAGCGCGGCCGTCGCGGCCTCGGCCGCGAGGTCCGACGTGGCCTGCCCGTTCTCGACGACGTGCCGCTCGCGGATCCCCGTGCGGCTGGTGATCCACTCGTCGGTCGTCTCGACCATCTTCATCAGGTCGGCATTGGTCAGGACCTTCGGCGGGATCCCCATCCCGGTCCCGATCACGGCGGCGGACTTCATGCGTGCACCGCGCGGGGCAGGCGGAGCAGGGCGATGCGGTCCCGGATCTGCTGGTTGACCTTCAGCTCGACGATCCGGTGCGCCACCCCGATGGCGTTGCGGATCGCGCGCGGCGAGGAGGCGCCATGGCCCACGATGCACGTGCCGTTGACGCCCAGGAGCGGCGCCCCGCCGTAGAAGGCGGGATCCAGCCGGTCCTTGAGCAGCTTGAACGCGGGACGCGAGAGCCATGCGCCCAGCGCGCCGAGCAGCCCGGTGCGCCGGTAGGCGTCGCGGATCATCTGCTTGATCGCGTCGGCCATCCCCTCGGCGAACTTGAGGACGATGTTCCCGGTGAACCCGTCGCAGACGACCACGTCCACCCGGCCGTTGACGACGTCCCGGCCCTCGATGTTGCCGACGTAGTTGATCCGCGCGCCCCGCAGGAGCTCGTGCGCCTCCTGCACCACCTCGTTGCCCTTGCCCTCCTCCTCGCCGACGTTGAGGAGGCCGACCCGGGGCCGCACGATGCCGTGGATCAGCTCGGCGTACGCCTCCCCCATCACCGCGAACTGGGCGAGGAAGGACGGGCGGCAGTCCACGTTGGCCCCGGCGTCAATCACGGTGACGGTGCCCGTCGCATGCGGGATCGGGACGGCGATCGCGGGCCGCTGGACGCCCTCGAGGCGGCCCAGGGTGAGGAGGGCGGTGGCCATGCAGGCCCCCGTGTTCCCCATCGAGACCATCGCGTCCGCACGGCCGTCGCGCACCAGCCGGGCGGCGACGGCCAGCGAGGAGTCCCGCTTGGCCTTGACCGCCGTGGCCGGCGACTCGCCCATGCCGATCACCTGGCTGGCGTGCTGGAGGACGATCGCGTCGGGCGACGCGCCGTGGGCCGACCGGTGCAGCTCGTGCCGCACCTGGCCCTCGTCCCCGACCAGGATGATCCCGGCCGGGTGGGCGCGCACGGCCTCGAGCACGCCTTCCACGACGTCCCGCGGGGCATGGTCACCCCCCATGGCATCGACGGCAATCTTCATGTCAGCGCGGGAAGGGCGGTGTCACTCGCCGACGGCGAGCACCTGCCTCCCGGCGTAATACCCGCAGCTCCGGCAGATCCGGTGCGGCTGCTTGGGGCTGCGGCAGCGCGGGCACAGGCCCGTGGCCGGCGCATCCAGCCGCCAGAGGATCGAGCGGCGCTTGCGCGTGCGAGACTTCGAAAACCGTCGCTTGGGATTAGCCATGTCCTTCGTGCTCCTTTTCCAGCATGATTCCGAGTTCCGCGAAGGGGCGGAGTTTTCCCCCGCCTCCCCCGTGCCCGCACGCCGTGGTGTTCCGGTTGGCGCCGCAATCGGGGCAGAGCCCCTTGCAGTCCTCCCGGCACACCGGAAACGGCGGCGCGGCCACCAGCACAATCTGCCGCAGGTCGTCGCCCAGGTCGAGGTAGGGCGCGGTGTACCAGCTCACGTCCGCGTCCTCGTCCTGCACGACGTCCTCGTCCCGGACCGGCGGCGTCCCCTCCTCGAACTCGATGGCGACGTCCGCCTGCAGCGCCGTCTCGAACGGCTCCAGGCACCGCGAGCACTCCAGCCGCACCCGGCACCCGACGGTGCCGCTGACGCTCACCCGGGTCCCCACGCAGCGCACCGCCACGTCGATGTCGATGGGAAACTCGTAGCCGGGCTCCGCGTCGAGCCCGAGACTGGCGGGAGGTTCCGACCGGTGGAAGGCCGTTTTCTCCGGCCCCAGCAACCGTACGTCGATGCGATCCACAGCCTGCACCTCCCGGCTCACGCCCAGAATGAGGCCCCCCTACGATACCGGTTGCCGCGGAAAGCTGTCAACGAACCGGGGCGGAGCGTGACGGGCAAAGCCTTTCCGGCCGCCGGTTACGCTCCCGTCAGCGCAAGCGCTCCCGCA
>CAYNUZ010000032.1:3327-16431 GCA_964400385.1 uncultured bacterium
GGGAGCGATGATTATCCTGGGGTACTTTCAACTGCGCCAGCGCGCGAAGCGCGCTTCCGCAAGCGCCGCCGACGGCGGCGACGATTATGAAAGGTTTCTCTTCAACTGCGGCGACGCGCCCTGCGCGTCAGCGCAAGCGCTCCGAAGGGAGCGATGATTATCCTGGGGTACTTTCAACTGCGCCAGCGCGCGAAGCGCGCTACATCTTCACCCCGGTCATCGTGATGCCGCGCACCAGCGCGCGCTGGCCGGCCATGAAGAGGACCAGGATCGGCAGCATCACCAGCGTGGACGCGGCCATCAGCAGGCTCCACTCCGTGCCGCCGTTCTTGCTCTGGTACATCTGGAGCCCCAGCGAGAGGGTGTAGTGCTCCTGCTTGGTGAGGTACAGCAGGGGGGCCAGGAAGTCGTTCCAGGAGTAGATCGCGGAAAAGAGGCCCACGACGATCAGGACCGGCTTGGCCAGCGGCATCACGATGCGCCAGAAGATCTGCCACTCGTTGCACCCGTCAATCCGGGCCGCGTCCAGCAGCTCCTTGGGGATCCCGAGGAAGAACTGCCGCATCAGGAAGATGTTCCACGCGCTGCCGAACCAGGCGGGCAGCCAGAGGGGGGTCAGGGTGCCGATCATGTGCAGCGACCGGAAGACGCCGTACAGGGGCACCATCAGGACCGGGAAGGGCACCATCATGGTGGCCACGGTGAGGATGAACATCGCGTTCCGGCCCTTCCAGCGCAGGTAGGCGAACGCGTAGGCCACCATCGCCGAGGAGATGACGGTCCCCGCGGTGCTGAGCACGCACACCCAGACCGTGTTCCAGGTGTACAGCGCGAACGGGATCTGCCGGACGGCGTCGAGGTAGTTGCGCCACCGGAAGGGATGCGGGATGAGTTCGAGCTGGAGCTTCATCGTGTCCTCGTTGTTCTTGAGCGAGGTCGAGAGCATCCAGATGAACGGCAGGAGGAAGGAAAGCGCCAGGAGGCCCAGCACGATGAACAACCCGACCTGGAGCAGGGACTCCCGGTTGCGCCGCCCTTCGAAGAAGCCGACCGCCTCCGCCATGTCTACTGCCCCTGGTAGTGGACGTACTTCGACGAGAGTTTCGTCGCCGCCCACGTCAGCACGAGGATGATCACGAACAGGATCCAGGCCATGGCGCAGGCATACCCCATCTTGAGGTACCGGAAGGCCGTGTCGTAGAGGTTCATCGTGTAGAAGAGCGTCGCCCGGGCCGGCCCCCCGTGGGTCAGGATGTAGGCGGTCGCGAAGATCTGGAGGACGCCGATCAGCCCGGTGATGAACTGGAAGTACAGGACCGGCGAGATCAGCGGCAGGGTGACGCGCAGGAATTTGTCCCACATCGAGGCCCCGTCCAGCTCCGCGGCCTCGTACATCTCGACCGGGACCTCCTGGAAGGACGCCAAGAAGATGACGACGGACGTCCCCACGCCCCACAGGCCCATGATGACCAGCGCCGCCATTGCCGTGCCCGGCTCGCTGAGCCACGTCGGCCCCTGGAACCCCAGGGACCGCAGCCCGTTGTTGATCAGCCCGTACTCGCCGTTGAACATCCACATCCAGACCATCGCGTTCGCCACGACGGGCACCAGCGACGGCAGGAAGAAGATCGCGCGGAAGGTCGCGCGCCCCACTGCGTTGAGGTGGAGCAGCGCCGCCAGCCCCAGGCTCATGACGAGCCCCAGCGGCAGCGAGACCGCGCCGTACACCGCCGTGTTCTTGAGCGTCAGCCAGAAGACGTCGTCGTCGAGGAGGTCCCGGTAGTTGCCCAGCCCGATCCAGACGGGGCTCGAGAGCACGGAGTAGTCGCAGAGGCTGTAGTAGAGCGACACGACCACCGGGTACGCGAGGAAGACCACGAACCCGATGATCCAGGGCGACAGGAAGGCGTACGCCCACCGCGTCTCGCTGCGTGACCCGCTGATCATGCCGGCGCCAGGCCCAACCGCTTCAATCTCCGCACTTCACGATCCAGCTGCTTCTGCATCTTGCGCTTGACGTCCGCCAGCGCCTCGGCCGGGGTGGCCGTGAGGTGGTAGACCCGGTCGAACGCGACGCCCATCTCCGCATTGTATTCCTGCCAGAAGGTGAGCTGCGGCAGGGCGAACGTCAGCGGATTCCCCGCCAGGTTGATGAAGAGCTGGATGAAGGGGTTCGGGGAGTTCCGGACGAATTCGGGCGTGACCTTCCGGAGCGTGGTGAACTTGCGCTGGCCCAGGCAGAGCTTCTCCAGCGGCCCCTGCTGGAGCAGGTACTTGATGAATTCGAAGGACTCCTCCGGGTGCCGCGCGCCCCGCGGGATCGCCAGGATGTCGAGGTCCACGATGGACCGGCCGTAGAGTTTCGGGTCCGCGGTGGGGATCGGGGCGGCGCCCCACTCCAGCTTCGGGTTGAACTCGTGGATGAAGTTGTACATCCAGACGCCCTGGATCTCCATGGCCACCTTGTTGGCCATGAACGCGTTCTGCGGCGAGGCAAAGGTGTTGCCGAAGCCGCTGGAAAACACCTGCACGGGGGCCTGCCCGTACTTCTTCGGGTACGACTGGATCCACGTGAAGGCGGCGACGCACTCGGGCGAGTCGCAGGTGATCGTCTCCTTGCCGTCCCAGAGCTGGCCGCCGAAGAAGTACGGCCACGCCCAGTTCCACCACCCCGGCTCCGACGGCAGGAAGCCCATCTGGGTGATGTGGCCCGAGGGGTCCCGCACCACGAGCCGGTCGGCCATCTCGTCCAGCTCGGCGATCGTGCGGGGCGGCCGTTCGGGATCCAGCCCGGCCTTCCGGAACATCGCCTTGTTCCAGTGCAGCGCGACGCTGGCGGGCGTGGTCGGCACCGCCCACATGTGGCCGCGGTAGATGCAGTCGTTCCAGTAGGCCGGCAGGTAGGCGGTGCCGAGGATCCCCGCCCGGTCCAGCATGTCCTCGAGCGGCATGAAGGCGTTCTTGTCGGCGTAGCTCGCGAGGTCGTAGTCCCCCAGCCCCACGAGGTCCGGCGGATCGCCGCCCGCGATCGCGATCAGCGCCTTCTCGTCGATGTCGCTGGTCATGATGTACCGGACGACGATGCGGTCCTGGGACTTGTTGAAGTCGTCCACGACGGCTTCCATGGCCTTCTGCTCGAAGAGCGTCCACTTCTCCCAGTAGTCGAGGACCAGCGGGCCCTTGGCGGCCGCCGGCGCCGCGGCGGCGAGGCAGGCCAGGAACGCGAGGGCCGCGCGCAGCAGCATTGGGGGGATTATATGCGAATGAATCGCACGGACAGAAGAAACCTGGGTATGGGAGGGCTCGAACCTCCAACAAGCTGATTAAGAGTCAGCTGCTCTACCATTGAGCTACATACCCATTCGCGACCTGCGCCGCATCGAAGCCGGAAAAATGTGAGCCTGTATAGGCTATCACGAAGGTCCCGCCGGGGTCATCCATCCGTGAAATGGCGGTCAGGCAAGCCTCCCCGGGGGCATCGCCACCCGCCCGGAGGCTACTTCAGCTTCTTCCCGATCCGCGAGGCGAGGGTGGGCATCTTCTTCGCCAGCGCGCTCTCCGAGTTGGCCTCGATGGAATCGCTCCAGACCACCTTGCCGGTCTCGATGTCCACCACGCGGGCGTTCACGTAGAACTGGGTGCCCAGCTTGCCCAGGCTTCCGGCGACCATCCGCTGGACGTTCAGCATCTTCCCCAGCTTGACGGCGCACTCCTCGCTGGTGCACCCCGTCTGCTGGAAGGCGTGCTCGGCCAGGATCTTCTGCATGTTCTGCCGCTCCAGGACGTTGATCGTCTCGATCTTGACCAGCTCGCTGCGCAGGATGTCCGAGATGACCGCGGCATCGCCGGCCGAGACGTTCTGGGCCGACATGTCCATGACGGCGACGTTCAGGATGGCCTTGGCCGCGGCGGTTTCGGCGGCCTTGATCTCCTCGGCCGTGGGCTGCGGCACCCACGGGCCCGGGTGGTACGACAGCGACACCAGGTGGTTGACCGCCAGCTCGCCGAACGGTTGGAAGGCGTAGTCGATGGACACCGACTTGATCTGGAAGCCGGCACCGGCCGTGACACCCGTCAGCCCCTTGATCCCCTGGTCCGCGAACGGCTTCTTGTACCCGAGCCGGACCGCGATCGTCTGGATCGGGGCGTATTCGACACCGAGCCCGGCGTACGCGATCTTGTCGGTCAGCCCCAGGCCCGCATCCACCGCGGCCCGGAGATACCCGGGCAGGACGTAGGCCAGCCCGCCCTTGGCGACCGCGGGCAGCCCGAACCCGTCCGCCTTGGCGCCCAGGTGCTGGACGGCCAGCCCGGCCGTGAATCCCTGCCCGAACGGCAGGACGACGCCGAGGTTACCCGCGATCACCGTGGCCCCGGTGGAGACCTTGACGGCCTCGACACCGATGCCGGACCAGCCGCCCATCGCCGCCGGGTTGCCGAGCCCGTAGCTGACCGTGCCCGCGGCGTCCATCGGCGAGACCGTTGCACCCTTGACCCCGGAGGCGTCCACCTCGTCGTACGACCCGAGCTGCATCATGTTGACGCCCGCTCCGACGACGCCCGGCCCGAGCGGGCCGGCCACCGCCGCGATGTTGTGGGACATGCCGTCCCCGGCGGTGGCGAACTGGGCCACTGCGTTCCAGCCGTGGATCTGGCCCAGGCCGCCCGGGTTCAGCAGGACCGCGGAGGCGTCATCGGCCACGGCGGTGAAGGCCTCACCCATCGCAACCGCGCGCGCGCTGACGCCCAGCGAGAGGAAGGGCGCCAGCACGGACTGCGGACCGTACGGGACCGCCGTGACCGGGGCGACCGCATGGGCGGCCCCCGCCATCATGGCGAGCGCGAGCGGCAGGATCCGGCGTGCGGCCATCACCGCTTCACCCCGATCCGGAAGGTCTTGAACGGCTGCGTCCCGCCGCCCGCCTTGGTGGCCGTGACCCGCGCCAGGTATGTGCCCGGCGCCCAGAGCTTGACGCCGGTGATCTCCAGCAGCGAGTCACCCTGCGGCAGCGCGGGCCACTCCCCGTGGTACACCCGCTGGAAGCCCGTGTTATACACGTCCAGCTCCAGCTTCTCCATGGAGTCCTTGAGGTGCACGGCCAGGTTGATCCGATCCCCCGTCACCGGGTTGGGATAGACCAGGGTCTCGCCGTCGAACGCGGGGATGTCCACGGCCTTCTTGATGGTGACGGAGACCGTCCCGCGCGTGGTATCGAGCTGGCCGCTCACCGTCCCGCCGGCCGTGATCGTGAACGTCACCGCGCCGTCCTTTACCGCGAGGTAGGTCCACGTGAACGTGTGCGGCGCCCCGTTCGGGATGACGACGGGCGCCGGCGACGGACCCGTGAGCACCTGGACCAGGGACGGGTCGCTGATGGAGAGGACGGTCGCGGTGACGTTCGTGGCGAGGGACACCCCGTTCTTGATCACGGTGAAGTCCACCTCGAACGTCTCCCCCGCCTTGAGCGTGGAGGGGGCGGCGACCACGTTGGACCCGAGCGACGACGTGACGTTGAGCGTGGTGGACGCCTCGGTCACCAGGCGTGTTCCGTCGTTGACATCGAGGCCGGACGCGGACGCCGTCATGACCAGCGTCGCCGTCTGGATCCCGGTCGCGCTCCACGTGATGTCCACCTTCGCGCCCGGCACCAGGTAGAAGCTGGTGATGCTCGGCCCGGTCACCGTGACATACGAGGTCGGGCTGACGACCGGGCTGACGGTGAGGAAGGGGGTGCCGGCGGACGTGGCGTCCGCCGAGCCGCAGTTCGACACGGTCAGCGTGATGACGCTCGCTTGCCCGCCCTTCAGCGCCGGGAGCGTTTCGGAGATCCACGACCCCAGCACTGCGGCCCCGTTGATATAGGTGTTCGAATAGTTCTGGGCCGCCAGGGCCGCGCCGGTGTTTGCGTCCATCCCCGTGACCGTCACCGAGTCGTTCACCGTGATATTCGCGGCATTGGCCGTGTACTGGTAGATGAAGGTGGTGCCGCTGGACCCCGCCAGCGCGAACGGCCCGGCCGGCAGCGGCCCCGACAGGTACGTCACCTGGCCGCCGGGCGAGGGCGCGACGTCCGCCGGCGGAACGACCGTCAGGGCGGTGGCGCCGCCCGTGTTGCTCACGGTCACCGCCACGCTGAACACCTGGCCCTGCTTGACCGGGTTCGGGATCGTCTGCGCCACGACCAGCGCCGCGGGGGTCTGGACCGTGAACGTGGCGGAGACGAAGGCCGGCACCAGGAGGGCCAGCGTGTTGGCGTCGGTCCCGGAGGACGTCGCCGTCAGGATCACGGAACCCGCCGTCGCGCCGGTGAACGTCCACGAGAAGGTCTGGGACGCGCCGCCGGCCAGGGCCACCGCGCCGGCCGGATTCGGCAGCGTGTTGCTCGTCGTGCCCGCGCCGGCGCTCTTGTAGGGCGTCCCGGGCGTGACGCCCGTGGCCGTCGCCCCGCCGGTGTTCGTCACCGTGTAGGTGACCAGCAGGGTCTGGCCGGTGTTCACCGTGGCGCGGTACGCCGCGAGCGAGCCGGCCAGCGCCGCCGGGGCCTGGATCGTGACCCCGTTGGTCGTGACCGGCCCGCTGGTCACGGGCAGGCCGGAGAGCGCGCTGGTCCCGGTGACCGTCTCGGTGGCCAGCACGGTGCCCGCCGAGGAACCGGTGAACGTCCACGTGAAGGTCTGCGCGAACCCCGCGGCGAGGCTCGCGAACGGCATGGGGGGTGTCGGGGCCGCGCTCTGGGAGGCTCCGCCCGTGCCGGCGAGCGTGAAGGGCGCCGCTACCGTGATCCCGTTGGCCGTGCCGCCCCCGGTATTCGTCACGGTCAGGGTCACCAGGTACGACTGCCCCGTATTCCGGGTCGGGCCGTACGCCGCGGCGTAGACGGAGAAGGCCGGCGGGTTCACCACGGTGATCGAGTTCGAGGTGAACGTCGCGCTCATCACCGTGGCGCCGGTGTTGCCGTCAATCCCGGTGATGCTCGCGGTCATGAAATACGTGCCCGCCAGGCCGCCGACCGAGGTGACCGTGTACGTCACGGCCTGGCCGCCGGTCATCGTGGTCTGCACGGACGGCGTCGGCCCGGACACCATGGTGACGGTGCCCGACCCGTTGTCGTACGTCTTGATGCTGATCCCGTTCGCGGTCGCGCCGCCGGTGTTGGTGACGGTGAGCGTCGCGACGTAGGACTGGCCGCGCTCGATCGTGGTCGCGTACTGGACGATCGCGCCGGTGAAGTTCGCCGGGGTCTGCACGAGGACGGTCGCCGAGACGTAGGCCGTCCCCAGCGCCGCCACGGTGTTGGCGTCGGTGCCCGCAGCGGAGGTCGTCAGGACGACCGATCCCGCGGTCGAGCCGGTGAACGTCCACGTAAACGTCTGGGAGGCATTCCCCGCGAGCACGACGCTGCCCGGCGGCGTCGGCAGCGAGGCCGTCGCGGCACCCGCCCCGGCGCTCTTGTACGGGGTCGTCGGACGCACCGCGTTGGCCGTCGCGCCACCCGTGTTCGTGACGGTGTAGGTCACGACGAACGACTGGCCCACGTCAACGGAGCCGGCGTTGTAGGTGGCGATCGCCCCGGCCAGTGCGGCGGGCGCCTGGACGAGCAGGCTGCCCGACAGGATCGTGCCGCTGTACACGGGATTCAACGTGAAGGCGTCGATCCCGGACACGCTCATGGTCAGGGTCAGGGCCCCGATGGCCGCGCCCGTATACGTCCACGTGAAGGTGACGGCGCTCCCCGCGGCGACGGTGACCGGCATGGCCGGCGTCGGCCCGGCCGCGGCCGTCACGGCGCCCGGACCGGTGCTCACGAAATAGGTCGCGCCGACGACCCCGTTGGCGTTCACCCCGCCCGTGTTGCTGACCGTGAGCGTCACGAGGAAGTTCTGGCCGGTGTCCACCTGCGCGGGCAGGATCTTCAGGGCCCCGACGAGTTGCGGCGGGTTCAGGAAGGTCACCGTATTCGAGGTGAACTTCGGACTGGAGACATAGGCGCCCGTGTTCGCGTCGGTGCCGGTCACGCTCCCGGTCATGAAGTAGGTCCCGGCGGTCGTGCCCGTGGCCGTGACGGTCAGGAAGAAGGACTGCCCGCCGTTCAGCGTGGCGGGCGGCGCCGGGGACGGCCCCGCCAGGAGGATCACCGTGGCCGACCCGTTGTCGTAGACCTTGATATTGATCCCGTTGGCGGCGGCCTGCCCGGCGTTGGTCATCGTGAACGTCGCCACGTACTGCTGCCCGATTTCCAGCGTCGTCGCGAGCTGGACCATCTGGCCGGACAGGGACGGCGGGGTCTGGACGACGAAGGACCCCGCCCCGAGCACGGACGGATTGCGGCCCAGCGGCGAGGTGTCGGTGCCGGTCACCGTGACGGAGACCGTCACGGCGCCGGCGCCCGTGGCGGTGTACGACCACGTGAACGTCGTCGAGGACCCCGGCAGGATGATCTGCGGGCCAGCCGGCACCGGCCCCAGCGCCGCCGAGACGAGGCCACCGCCCGGGCCGACCCGCGGGGCGGCGGGCGAGACGTTCGTGGCGGCGAAGGTTCCGGTGTTCGTCACGACCACCCGGGCCTGGAACCACTGGCCGGCGGTGACCGTCGCGGGCACCATGCCGAGCGTCGCGCTGAAATTCGCCGGCCCGGTGATGGTGGTGCTGAGCGCCGCCGGGGCGACCGTCTTCGCCCCGAAGATGGGATCGGTGCCCGTCGCGGACGCGGTGAAGCTTTCCCACCCGGCGCCGGTGGCGGAATACGTCCAGACGAAGGTGGTCGCCGTCCCGGCCACGAGGTTCATCGGCCCGCCGAACGAGCCGGGCAGGAGCTGGACGTAGTTCCCGGCGGCCAGGAACACCGTGCCCGTGAGGCCGTTGACGACCGCGTTGCCGAGCCCGTTGTTCGTCACGGTCAGCGAGACGGTGATGAGTTCGCCGGTCGAGACCAGCGTGCTCGAGACCCGCGCCACGGAGGCCAGCACCGAGCGGTAGCCGGTGACGAGCGAGGCCCCGGCCACCGACGGCGTGAGCAGCGTCCCGCTGCAGGAGTCCACCCCGGTCAGCGTGCCGCTGAACTGCACCGTGCCGGGCGATGTCGCCGTCGTCGTCCACTTGAAGGTGATCCCCGCATCGGCCTGGACCGAGATCGGGGCGAAGATGTCCGGGCCCGACGGCGGCGCCACCGCGGCCCACCCGCCGGTGACCGTCATCGAAGCCAGCACGTCCGCGGCGTCACGCCCGCCCGAGTTGTCCGCGTGCAGCGAGAACGTGACGAGCTGGCCGATTTCCGCGGGCGACGGTGCGGCCGTGAACAACGACCCGAGCACCGGCGCCCCGCCGCCGGTCGCGTACCGCCGCAGGGAGAACCCCGCGGGGGTCCGGGCGACGAGGGTGTGCGTCACCGGCTCCACGAAATCGCCCACGTCCTCGCCCAGCCCGGAGTCGTACCGCACGCTCCACAGCGGCGCCGGGCACGGGTCCACGGGGTCATACCCCTGGAAGAGCGCGTCCGACGTGCCCGAGCCGTCCGGCCCGTTGTTGCCGTTCACGGAAATCGTGGCGGAGATCTGGCCGCTCACCACGATCTCGCCCGACGGCGCCACCTTGACGTCCCACAACAGGGTCTGCGCCCCGCCGCTGTACGTCTTGGTCCAGAGCGGGACACCGGCGTCCGTCACGGCCATCAGCACGCCCTGGAAATAGGTCGGCTGGTTGAAGTCGTCCGTGCCGGCACCCACGATATAGACCGTCGAACCCGCCACCGTAAGCGCGAGCGGGAACGAGATGTTGTTCACGCCGGCGAAGGCATTGGACCAGACGGGATTGCCGCCGGTATCCAGCTTGAACGCCGCGAACGCCGGGGCCGGACCGATCGAGCCGATCTTGCAGACATACACATTGCCGGCCGGATCCACGCCCAGGTGCGGGGTCGGGCCGCCGAAGGCGCTGTACTCCCCGTCGAACTGCCAGTTCAGCGTTCCGGCCGCGGAGAACGAGGCGATAT
Organism: uncultured bacterium; assembly: GCA_964400385.1. Taxonomy (GTDB): domain Bacteria; phylum Oederibacteriota; class CAKKQC01; order CAKKQC01; family CAKKQC01; genus CAYNUZ01. The sequence continues at coordinate 13,317 of CAYNUZ010000032.1, forward strand.
ACGCGGACGACCCGTTGTTGCCGCTCCCGCTTCCCCGGTGGTTCCCGCACAGCCACACATTCCCCGCCGCGTCCGCCAGCATCGCCACCTGGTCGTCCATGTTGTTGTCGAGGTCCCCCGTCGCGTACTCGGTCTCGAAGGCGCCCGTGCCGGCGTCATACCGGGCGACCACGTAGCGGGCGACGGAGTTCGACGGGACCGTACTGGAGTACTGGATCTGGGGATGGAGCGCGACATAGACCTTGGCGGGAGTCCCGCCCACCGCGATCCCGGCCAGCTTGTCGGTGCAATAGTACGTGCTGGTGTACGTCACCGGCCAGCCGGCGGCGATGTTCCCCGAGCTGTCGTACTTGAGCACGCGCTTCGGCCGCTGCCCGGCGACATAGACGTACCCGGCATCCTGGGCGATCCCGACCGCGTCGCGCACGAACAGCGGGGCGTCCTGGATCACGTGGGAGACGGCCCCGGTGGCGTGGTCGAACCGCCGCCAGATCAGGTCGGCCGTCGCCGAGCACTGGGACCCGCCGCCGCTGGTCGCCGCGGTGTCCTGGGTCTGGTACGCATTCCCCGCCGCGTCCACGGTCGTCCGCAGGCTGTCCGAGAATGACCCCTCGTCGATCCCGAGATCCTCGGACACAGCCCAGAGCGTCGTCGTGAGGTCGGCGGACCAGGCGACGACCTCGCCGTGGTTCGGGCCGCCGCCCGAGGGCGACATCGTCCCGCCGATGTAGACGGTCCCCCCGGCATCCACGGCGAGGGACGCGGGGTTGAACCCGGCAGGGAACGCATTGAAGAAGTATCCCGAGGTCACGAGGTGGCCGTCGGCGGGATCGTAGGTCTCGGGCCGGCCGTCCTTGATCAGGTACACCAGCCCGTTGGCGACCAGCGGGCTGCGCGTGTTGGTGCACATCCCCAGCGAGCGGGACCACACCACCGTGCCGTTCGTGTCGTAGTACGACAGGTAAGTCGTGGAGCAGCCCGACTGGGCCTGCTCGATCTCCAGCACGAAGGCCCCGCCCGCCGGGTTGACGGCAATGCCGGAGGGCGAGCTCGATCCCCGGCTGACCGCGGAGCGGGTCCAGAGGATCCCGCCGAACGCGTGGTCCACCTTCATCAACTCCAGGGTGGTGGGACCGCCGTTGCTGCTGGTCCGGCCCACGACGTAGGCGTCCCCCGCGGCGTCCAGACCGACCCCGTGCTGGTAGCCGTCGAGGCCGTTCGGGCTGGAGATCCCCGACAGCGTGGCCCACTGGAGGACGCCCGCTGACGAATACTTTTCGACGCCGAAGTCCTCATTGTTGTTGTTGGTACGGCCGCCCACGAAGATGTTGCCCGAGCCGTCCACCGCCAGCCCAAGTTCGGAGGTGATGTCGGACGTTCCGGCGAAGTCGAGGATGGACCCGGCAACGCCGCCCGGCGAGAACGTCACCAGGTGGAGCCCGTCGTTCCCGTCGTTATAGAGGACGGTGGTCGTGCCGTTCGCGGCCGTCATCGCGTCGCCGAACTGCTGGTCACCGCCCGTGGGCTGGGTGTAGCCAAGGCCCTTGGCCCACGTCAGCGTCGTCCCGGACGCGTGGACCGCGGCCGGCGCGAGGCACAGAAGGAGTCCCAGCAGGCGTTTCGTCATCGGGATCGGACCACGATAGGCCAACACACCGCGATTTACAAGGTGACCGCCGTCACGTCCCCCGGCTCAGGCCCCGCCGAAACACAGCCCCCGAAAACGTTGCTGCACCGCGTCCCACGGGCCCGCGTCGCCGGGCGCCACCTCCTCGCGGTCGGCCGAGGCGGCGGCCACCCGGCGCGCCTCCGCCAGGTTGCGGAGGTGGCCGGTCGCGACCGCCTGGACCAGGATATTCCCCAGCGCCGTGGCCTCCACCGGGCCCGCCACCACGGGCCGGCCGCACGCCGCCGCCGTGAAGGCATTGAGCAGCCGGTTGCGGCACCCGCCCCCCACGATCCGGATCACGTCGAGCCGCCGTCCGGTGAGCCGCTCCAGGTCCTCGAAGACGATGCGGTACTTGAGCGCCAGGCTCTCCAGGCAGCACCGCACGACCGCCCCCTCGTCCGCGGGCTCCGGCTGGCCGGTGCGCCGGCAGTAGCCGCGGATCGCCGCGGGCATGTCGCCCGGCGAGAGGAATTCCGGCGCGTCCGGATCCACGAGCGAGCGGAAGGGCGGCGCCGCCGCGGCCAGCCGCTCCAGCGCGGCCCAGTCGAGCCCCCACTGCCGCTGGCATTCCTGGACCAGCCAGAGGCCCATGATGTTCTTGAGCAGCCGGATCGTGTTCCCCACCCCGCCCTCGTTGGTGAAATTGAGGACCAGCGAGAGGTCGTTGATGACGGGCGCGGGCGACTCCACGCCCATCAGGCTCCACGTGCCGCTGGAGAGGTAGGCGCCCGCGGCGTCGAGGTCCGGGACCGCGGCCACCGCGCTGGCAGTGTCGTGGCTTCCCACGGCGACCACCGGCACGTCCCCGCTCCACCCCGCCGCGCCGGCGATGCCCGGACGCAGCGGCCCGAGCGGGGTGCCCGGCGGGACCAGGGGGGGCAGCAGGCGGGCCGGGAGGTCGAGGGCCGCGAGCATCCCGTCGGCCCACCGGCGCTCCACGGCATGGAGCATCTGGGTCGTGCTGGCGATCGTGTACTCCGCGACCCGCTCCCCCGTCATCCAGTAATGGAAGAGGTCGGGCGTCAGGAGCAGGGTCCGCGCCGCCGCGAGGCGCGGGTCGCCGGCCGACGCCATGCTGAAGAGCTGGTACAGCGTGTTGATCTGCATGAACTGGATCCCGGTGGTGCGGAAGACCTCGCCCTTCGGGACCCGCTCGAAGACCTTCGCCATCATCCCGTTGGTGCGGGCGTCCCGGTAGTGGACCGGGGGACCGAGCAGCCGGCCGTCGTCCCCCACCAGCCCGAAGTCCACGCCCCACGTGTCCACCCCGATCGCCGCGGGCCCCCCCCCCGCGCGGGAGAACCCGGCCTGCACCTCGCCCCACAACCCCCCCCCCCCGGGGGTCCACCTGCCCCCGGGCGTTGCCGTCCTCACCACCGTGAACTTCCCCGGCTCGCCCGCGGCGACGGTGCGGCCGGACGGCACGTACGCGGTCGAGGCGGTCAC
>CAYNUZ010000033.1:0-15743 GCA_964400385.1 uncultured bacterium
GAACCGGCCCGAGGAGGTGGTCGCCGCGCTGGCCCGGGCGGGGGCGGACGTGGTCGGGGTCAACTGCGGGACGAGCCTGGCGGATGCCGCGGCGGTGCTGGAGCGGATGCACCGGGCCGCGCCGGGCGTGCCGCTGCTGGCCAAGCCGAACGCCGGGCTCCCGCGCCACGCGGACGGGACGCTGGTCTACGACCTGGAGCCCGCGGCGTTCGCCCGGGGCATGGCGGCCCTGACGGCCCACGGGGTCCGGGTGCTGGGCGGGTGCTGCGGCACGACGCCGGACCACATCCGCGCCCTTGCGGCCGCCTTACCGGCGTATCATCAAGCCTGAGATGCAAGCCACCCTGAACGGCCTCCGCTGTGCCTATGCCGATGCGGGGAAGGGCCCGGCGCTCGTGCTGGTCCACGGCTTCCCGCTCAGCCGTGGCGCATGGCAGCCGCAGGTGGAGGCGTTCCAGGCGGGCCGCCGGGTGATCGCCCCGGACCTGCGCGGGCTCGGGGAAAGCGCGCCCGGTCCGGGCATCGCCACCATGGACACCTTCGCGGACGATGTCCACGCGCTCCTCGAGTTGCTCGGCACCGGGCCGGTGGTGCTCGGCGGCCACTCGATGGGCGGATACATCGCGCTCGCCTTCCTCCGGCGCCATCCCGGCATGGTCCGCGGGCTCGTGCTGGTGGGCACCAAGGCGGGCGCGGACACCCCGGAAGGGGCGGCCGGCCGGCGGGCGACCGCGGAGAAGGTGGAGGCCGGCGGGGTCGCGGTCGTGGTGGACGCGATGGCGCCGAAGATGGTCGCGCCCGCGCACGCCGCGGCCTGGGAGCCCCGGGTGCGCACCCTGATGGCCGGTGCGACCCCGGCCGGGGTGGCCGCGGCACTGCGCGGCATGGCGGAGCGGCCGGACTCGACCGCGATGCTCTCCACGATCGAGGTCCCGACGCTCGTGATCACCGGGGCGGACGACGTCCTGATCCCCCCCGCGGAATCGGAGAAGCTCGCCGCGGGCATCCCCGGCGCGACCCTCGCGGTGATCCCGGCCGCCGGGCACCTCGTCGCGGCCGAGCAGCCGGAGTCCTTCAACCGCGCGCTGGGGGACTGGCTGACCACGCTCCCGTAGTCCGGGTCAGGCTCCCGGCAGGTCCACCCCGTCGCCCGGCCCCACCCCGTGCTCCGCGCACCACCCGAAATTGAGTTCGAGGACCGACCGGACCGGGTGGCCGGACCGGAACGGCCGCGCCCCGGGGTGCACGCTGCGGACGTGGAGGATGGCCCCGTCGGCGGCGAGGAAGAGCACGTCCAGCGGCATCCGGACGAACCACATGTGGATCGCCCAGTCGGCATCCCGCCGGAACCGCAGCCACATCCCCGCGTCCGCCGCCAGGGACCGCCGGAACATCAGCCCCCGTCCCACGGCCCACGGCGACTCGGCCCGCTCGACCCGCAGGCGGTGCCCCTTCAGGGTGAGTGCGACGACCGGCAGGGCCATGGATTCCATACAATACAGGTTCGTCATGCCGCCCACGCCGACCCCCGCCGCCGCCCCGCGCCCCGACGCGGCGCACGACATCTTCCGGTCCACCCGGCGGCCGCTGGACGCGATCTTCGACCCGAAGCACGTCGCGGTGATCGGGGCGACCGAGCGGGCGGGCAGCGTCGGGCGGGCGATCCTCTGGAACCTGATCAGTAGCCCGTTCGGCGGCACGGTCTACCCGGTCAACCCCGCCCGCGACTCGATCCTGGGGATCAAGGCCTACGCGACGATCGCGGCGGTGCCGGCAAAAGTGGATCTGGCTGTGATCGTGACCCCCGCCGGCTCCATCCCGAAGCTGGTGGCGGACTGCGTGGCGGCCGGGGTGCGCGGCGCGGTCGTGATCTCTGCGGGGTTCCGCGAGATCGGGCCCGAGGGCGTCAAGCTCGAGGCGCAGCTCCACGCCGAGGCCCGCCGCGGCGGGATCCGGGTCATCGGCCCCAACTGCCTGGGGGTCATGCGGCCGGTCACGGGCCTGAACGCCACGTTCGCGTCCCGGCTGGCCCGGCCCGGCTCCGTCGGGTTCCTGAGCCAGAGCGGCGCGCTGCTCACGGCGATCCTGGACTGGAGCCTGGAGGTCAACGTCGGGTTCAGCGCGTTCGTCTCGATGGGGACGATGCTCGACGTCGGGTGGGGCGACATGATCGACTACCTCGGCAACGATCCGGCCACCCGGGCCATCGTCGCGTACATGGAGTCCATCGACGATCCCCGCGCGTTCCTCTCCGCGGCCCGGGAGGTCGCGCTGACCAAGCCGATCATCCTCCTCAAGGCCGGCCGGTCCGAGGCCGCCGCCAAGGCCGCCGCCTCGCACACCGGCGCGCTGGCGGGGAGCGACGACGTGCTGGAGGCGGCGTTCCGGCGGTGCGGGGTGCTGCGGGTGAACTCGATCGCCGAGCTGTTCGGGATGGCCGAGGTGCTCGGGATGCAGCCCCGGCCGCGGGGCCCCCGGCTCACGCTCATCACCAACGCCGGCGGCCCGGGGGTGCTGGCGACCGATGCGCTCATGACCAACGGCGGGCAGATCGCCCAGCTGGCGCCGGCGACCATCACCGCGCTCAACACCTTCCTGCCCGCCGCCTGGAGCCACAACAACCCCGTGGACGTGCTCGGGGACGCGGATGCGGACCGGTACGCGAAGACCCTGGAGACGGCAGCCCGGGACGAGGCCAGCGACGGGCTGCTGGTAATCCTGACGCCGCAGGCCATGACCGACGCCACCGCGACCGCGGAGCAGCTGAAGCCCCTGGCCAAGTCCACCGGCAAGCCGGTGCTGGCGAGCTGGATGGGCGGGCCGGAGGTCGAGCCGGGCCGGAAGCTGCTGGCCGGGGCGGGCATCCCGGTCTTCCCCTTCCCGGACGAGGCGGCGCGGATGTTCTGCAACATGTGGCGGTACACCGACACGTTGCGCGCGCTGTACGAGACCCCCGCCCTGCGGATCCACGGCGCGGACGGGCTGGCGCCGGGCCCGGTCGCCGCGAAGCTCTTCGCCGCGGCCGACGCGGCGCAGCGGCCGCTCCTGTCCGAATTCGAGTCCAAGGCGCTGCTCTCGGCGTACGGGATCCCGGTGGTGCCGACCCGGATCGCCACCACCGCGGCCGAGGCGGGGAAGCTCGCGACCGCGCTCGGCTTCCCGGTCGTCGTCAAGCTGCATTCCGAGACGATCACCCACAAGACCGACGTCGGGGGGGTCAAGTTGAACCTCCGGACGGCCGAGGCCGTCGCGCAGGCGTTCGGGGAGATCGAGCGGTCGGTCGAGGCGCTCAAGGGGAAGGGGCACTTCCTGGGGGTCACCGTGCAGCCGATGGTCACGCTGGAGGGTGAGGAGCTGATCCTCGGGATGAGCCAGGACCCGCAGTTCGGGCCGGTGATCCTCTTCGGCACGGGCGGAAGGCTGGTGGAGGTCTTCAAGGACCGGTCGCTGGCGCTGCCGCCGCTGACCACGACGCTGGCGCGGCGGCTGATGGAGCGCACGACCATCTTCAAGGCGCTGCAGGGGGTGCGGGGGCGGGCGGCAGTGGACATGGCCGCGCTCGAGCAGCTCCTGGTGGCGTTCAGCGAGCTGATCGTCGAGCAGCCGCGGATCAGGGAGCTGGACATCAATCCGCTGGTCGCGGCGCCGGGGCAGCTGCTGGCGCTCGACGCCCGCGTGGTCCTGCACCCGGCGGGCACCGCCCCGGACAAGCTGTCGCGCCCGGCGATCCGGCCGTACCCGGCGCAGTACGTCTCGGCCTCCACGCTCAAGGACGGCAGCCCGATCACCCTGCGCCCGATCCGGCCCGAGGACGAGCCGATGCTCGTCGAATACCACCGGGGGTTGTCGGCCCGCACGGTCTACCAGCGGTATTTCTCCGCCATGGACCTCAACAGCCGCACGGCCCACGAGCGGCTGATCCGGATCTGCTGCAACGACTACGACCGGGAGATCGCGCTGGTCGTGGAGGGGACCGATCCGGCCACGAAGCAGCAGGCGATTTTCGCGGTGGGGCGGCTCAGCAAGGACCGGATGACGAATGAAGCCGAATTCTCGATCCTGGTGGCCGACGCCTGGCAGAAACACGGGCTGGGGTTGAAGCTCCTGACCGCCCTGGTGCGCATCGGCAGGGACGAGGGGGTGGCCCGGATCTGGGCCGACATGCTCGGGGACAACCTGGGCATGCAGCGGATTTGTGCGAAACTTGGGTTCACCATGACCCCCCAGCCGGAAGAGCACCTGGTCCGCGCCGAGCTGCGGCCGGCATGAGCGCCCCGACGGCCGGCTTCTCGTTCCCGACCCCGACCCGGGTGGGTCCCGGCACGCTGGGGGAGCTGCCCGCCAGGCTCAAGGCCCTCGGCTGCAAGGTCCCGCTGGTCGTGACCGATCCGGGCCTCCTCAAGGCGCCCGCGTTCGGCCTGCTCCGGCAGGTGCTCGGGGCGGACGGTGAGGGCACAATCTGGCATGTCTTCAGTGCGGTCCGGCCCAATCCCGAGGAAGCGGATGTGGTGGCCGCGGCACAGGCGTACCGGGCGGGCGGGTGCGACGGCGTGGTGGCGTTCGGCGGCGGCAGCGCCCTCGATGCGGGCAAGGCGGTGCGGCTGTGGGTGAAGAAGCCGGACCTCAAGCTCGCGGCGTTCGACTGGCAGGCCGACTGGTCTGGGCTGGCGCCATGCGTCTGTATCCCGACGACGGCCGGAACGGGGTCCGAGGTGGGCCGCAGCTCGGTGATCGTGCCCGCCGGGCAGAAGGCCAAGAAGGTCGTCTTCCAGCCGAAGCTCCTCGCCGACGCGGTGATCCTCGACCCGGCCGTGACGACCGGGATGCCGGCGGGCCTGACGGCCGCGACGGGTGCCGATGCGCTGACCCACTGCATCGAGTCGTTCGTCGAGCCGTCGTTCCACCCGCTGTGCGACGGCATCGCGCTGGAGGGGATCCGGCTGATCGTGCACGCCCTGCCCCGGGCGTTCCAGGACGGGAATGACCTCGAAGCCCGGACCCACATGCTGGTGGCCGCGGCCATGGGGGCCGTGGCCTTCCAGAAGGACCTGGGCGCGGCGCATTCGCTGGCCCACCCGCTCTCGTCGCTGTGCGGCATCCACCACGGGACCGCCAACGCGCTGGTGCTGCCCGAGACCATGGCGTTCAACGCCCGCGCCAAACCCGGCCTGTACCGCCGGGTCGGGATCGCGTGCGGGCTGGACGTGCTGAAGGCGTCCGACGCGGACGCCGACCGGCAGACCATCGCCTTCGTCACGAAGTTCCTGGCGGACCTGGGGCTGGGCGACGGGCTCCGGGCCCGGGGCGTCCGGGACGACCAACTCGACGCGCTGGCCGACATGGCGTTCGCCGACCCGTGCCACCGGACCAACCCGGTGCCGGTGACCCGGGCCGACCTGCGGGCCCTCTACGTCGAGGCGCTGGCATGACCGGGCGCGCGTGGGGCCCGTTCATTGACGGGAAGCCGGTGTCGACGGCCGGGAAACCGGCCGGGCTGACCAACCCCGCCACGGAAGCGGTCTTCGCCGAGGTCGGGCCGGCCGGGAAGGCCGAGGTGGAGGCCGCGGTCGCGGGGGCGGCGAGGGCGTTCGCCGGCGGCTGGCGCGACCTCGCCCCGGGGAAGCGGGCCGCGGCGCTGTTCACGCTGTCCCGGCTCATCCGGGAGAAGACCGAGGAGCTGGCCCGGCTGGAGACCGCGTGCATGGGGATGCCCATCATGGAGTCGCGTGACTGCGCGGACACCGCGGCCGGGGTGTTCGAGTATTACGCGGGGGCGGTGACCCGGCTCTACGGGCAGACGATTCCCGTGGGCCGGGGCGGGTTCGACTTCACGCTCAAGCAGCCGCTGGGCGTGGTGGCGGCAATCGTCCCGTGGAACTTCCCGCTGCTGATCGCGGCCTGGAAGGTCGCCCCGGCGCTGGCCGCGGGGAATGCGGTGATCCTCAAGCCCGCCTCGCTCTCGCCGCTGACCGCGATCCGGCTGGGGGAGCTGGCGGTGGAGGCCGGAATCCCGGCCGGCGTCCTGCAGGTGCTGCCCGGGCCGGGCGGGGCGATGGGCGACCTGCTGGCGACCCATCCCGTCGTGCGCAAGATCGGGTTCACCGGGTCCACCGCGGTGGGGTCGCACCTGATGCAGCTCGCGGGCAGGGACATCAAGCGGGTCTCGCTGGAGCTGGGCGGCAAGTCCCCGAACATCGTCTTCGCCGACGCCGACGTGGACAAGGCGGCCGCCGCCTCGCCTATGAGCGTGTTCGCCAATACCGGCCAGGACTGCTGCGCCCGGTCCCGCGTCTTCGTCGAGCGCAAGGTCTATGACCGGTTCGTCGAGGGATTCGTGACGGCGACGAAGGCGATCGTGACCGGCGACCCGCTGAACGAGAAGACCATGATCGGCCCGATGGTCTCGGCCGGGCAGCGGGAGGTCGCGGAGCAGTTCCTCGCCGAGGCGAAGGCCGCGGGCAGGAAGGTCGCCTGCGGCGGCGACCGGCCGTACTCCAAGGGCTACTACCTCAACCCGGCGGTGATCCTCGATCCCGCCGTCGCCGACCGGTGCTGGCGGGAAGAGATCTTCGGCCCGGTCGTCTGCATCCGGCCGTTCGATTCCGAGGAGGCCATGCTGGCCGAGGTGAACGACAGCCCGTACGGCCTCTCGGCCTCGCTCTGGACCGCCGACATCACCCGGGCGCTGCGGGTGGCCCGGCTGGTGGAGAGCGGCGTGGTCTCGATCAACTGCCACAACAGCGTCCACACGACCGCCCCGTTCGGCGGGTACAAGCAGAGCGGGATCGGCCGGGACCTGGGCATGAACGCGCTCGACAGCTGGACCGAGGTCAAGAACGTCTATGTCGCGTCCTAGGACAGGTGGATTACTGACACCCCAACGGCTCAAGGCGGAGGTCGCCGCCGGCCGGATTGACACGGTCCTGGTGGCGATCCCCGACATGTTCGGGCGGCTGATGGGGAAGCGGGTGACCGGCCGGAGCTTCGTGGACCACGTCCTCAAGGAAGGCACCCACGCCTGCTCGTACCTCCTCACCGTGAACCTCGACATGGACCCGCTGGACGGGTTTGCCGTCGCCAACTGGGACAAGGGGTTCGGGGACTTCTGCATGGTGCCCGACGCCAAGGCGATCCGGGTGCTTCCCTGGCACGAGAAGACGGTGCTGGCCCTCTGCGACTTCCGGCACCACGGCGGGCAGGATGTCGCGGAGTCGCCCCGGGCGGTCCTGCAGGCGCAGGTGGCGAAGCTGGCGGCGGCCGGGCTGACGGCGAAGATGGCCAGCGAGCTGGAGTTCTACCTGTACAACCAGACGTATCACGAGGCGTTCCTGGCCGGATACAAGGACCTGAAGCCGTCCTCCGACTACCGGATTGACTACCACCTCCTCCAGCCTGGCCGGGATGAGCCGATCCTGGGCGCGCTCCGGCGGCTGCTGCCGCTGGCGGGCATCCCGGTGGAGTGCTCGAAGGGCGAGTGGGGCCGGGGCCAGCACGAGATCAACCTGGACTACGCGGAGCCGGTGGAGATGGCGGACCGGCACACGGTCTTCAAGCATGCGGTCAAGGAGGTGGCGGCCAGCCACGGGAAGTGCGCCACGTTCATGGCCAAGCCGTCCATGGAGGAGGCGGGGTCGTCCTGCCATGTCCACGTCTCGATATGGAAGGGGGCGAAAAATATCCTGGACGCGGGGAAGGGCCCGGACGCCAAGTACTTCGGCGGCTTCCTCGCGGGGCTGATGAAATACGCGCCCGAACTGTCGCTCCTGTTTGCCCCCACGGTCAATGCGTACAAGCGGTACCAGCCGGGGTCATGGGCGCCCACGAAGATCGCCTGGGCGACCGACAACCGTACGACCGGCTTCCGGGTCGTGGGGCACGGCGGCTCCTTCCGGATCGAGAACCGGATGCCCGGCGCCGACGCCAATCCCTATCTCGCCTTTGCCGCCACGCTCGCCGCCGGCATGGCCGGAGTGGAGGAAGGCCTGGATTGCGGGAATGCCTACCAGGGCAACGCCTACACCGATGAGTCGCTTCCCTCGATCCCCCGTTCGTTGGCTGAGGCCACGGACCTCTTCGAGAAAAGCCCGATGGCCCGCAAGGCCTTCGGCCCCGCCGTCGTGGACTTCTACGTCAAACACGCCCGGATCGAATCCGCTGCGGTCGATGCCTCCGCCCCCGCCTGGGAGCTGAACCGATATTTTGAGCGGATCTGAGTCGGAGGCGAGGGATATGATGGTCCTCTCATGAAGATCATGGTGTGCATCAAGCACGTGCCGGACACGGCTGCCGTTCTCAAGTTGGCCGGTACTACCGCGGTGGATGCCACCGGGGTCAAGTTCATCATGAACCCGTACGACGAGTTCGCGGTCGAGGAAGCCCTGCGCCAGAAAGAGCGGGCGGGCGGCGAGGTCGTGCTGGTCACGCTGGGACCTGCCGCGGCCGACGCGACCCTGCGGGCGGGACTGGCAATGGGCGCCGACCGGGGCATTCATGTCCTGTGTGAGGCGAAGCTGCCGGAGGCCCGGTTCGTGGCCAGGGCCCTGGCCGGGGCCATCCAGGAAGACGGCCTCCCGGATCTCGTCTTCACCGGGATGCGGGCCATTGACGCCGAGGGCTGGCAGACCCCGTACCGGATCGCGGCGCACCTGGGATGGCCGGCGGTGAACGGGATCGTGAAACTGGAGCCCGGGACCGGCGAGGCCGTCGTCCATCGCGAGGCCGAGGGCGGGGACGTCGAGGTCCTGAAGGTGGCGCTGCCCTGCGTGCTGGGCGCCACCCGGGGGCTCAACCAGCCCCGGTATCCGAAATTGCCGGACATCATGAGCGCCAGGAAGAAGCCGGTCAAGGTCCTCAAGGCGGCGGCCCTGGCCGGGGTCCCCGCCGAGGTGGCGGCCGCGGTCGTGGGATACGAACTGCCACCGGCCAAGCCGCCGGCCCGGATCATCGCGGGCGATGCGGCGACCGCGGCGGCGGAGCTGGTCCGGATCCTGCACGCCGAGGCGAAGGTGATCTGATGGTGACGATCGGCGTCTTCATGGAATCGTCGGGTGGCACCCCCAAGCCGCTGCTGGCCGGCGCCTTGGCGGCCGCGCGGGGCGGGAAGGTCGTGGGGCTGGTGACGGAAGACGCCGCCGCTGCCGCCGCCACGCTGCTGGGCGCCCACGGCGGCGGCAGGCTCCTCGTGCTGCCGGGCGCGCCGGCGGCGGGCGAGTGGCCCGCGGCCCGGCTTGCCGCCTTCCTCGCCGCGGCGGTCAAGGCCGAAGGTCTCGACTTCCTGGTCGGATTGGCGACGCCGCTGGGCCGGGATATCCTCCCGCGGGCGGCCGCGCTGCTCGACGCCCCGCTGGTGCTGGACGCGGTGCGGGTGGATTTCGCCACGGGCGAGGTCCGGCAGCCGATGTATTCCGGGAAGGTCTGGGCCGACCTGAAGCTGGAGGGCAAGCCGGCGGTGGTGGGGCTGCGGCTGAACGCCGTTCCGCCCGCGCCCGCCACGGGCCCGGTCGAGACGGTGAAGTTTTCGGGAGCGGTGGAGACCGACGCGCGGATCAGGCTCGTGGAGGTCAAGGCCAAGGACCACTCCGGCGTGCCGGAGCTGACCGAGGCGCGCGTCGTGATCTCGGGCGGCCGCCCGATGGCCAAGTTCGAGAACTACAAGATCCTGTTCGACTGCGCCAAGGTCCTGAACGGGGCGGTCGGGGCGTCCCGCGCCGCGGTGGACGCCGGGATGGCGCCCTACGAGATGCAGGTGGGGCAGACCGGCAAGACGGTCAACCCCGACCTCTATATCGCGTGCGGGCTGTCCGGATCGGTCCAGCACTTCGCGGGGATGAAGACCTCCAAGGTGATCGTGGCCATCAACAACGACCGGCACGCGCCGATCTTCTCGAAGTGCGATTATGGCATCGTGGCGGACCTCTTCGATGTCGTGCCCGCGCTCACCGCTGCCCTCAAGGCGGCCAACCTGACTCCCGGCGGGAACGCATGAGCGACCGGGCGCAGGTGGTCGTCGTCGGCGCCGGCATCGTCGGATGCTCGGTGGCGTACCACCTCGCGAAAAGCGGCTGCAAGGATGTGCTGGTGCTGGAGCAGGGCTCGATCACCGGCGGGTCCACCTGGCACGCCGCCGGGCTGGTCGGCCAGCTCCGGTCCTCCCGCAACGTCACCCGGATGCTGCAGGCGTCGGTCGAGCTGTACAAGCGGCTCGAGGCCGAGACCGGCCAGCCCACCGGGTGGAAGGAATCCGGCGGCCTGCGGCTGGCCTGCACGCCCGACCGGCTGATGGAGCTGAAGCGCGCCACGACGATGGCCCGGTCGTTTGGACTCGAAATGCACATGATCTCCCCGCAGGAGGCGCTCAAGCTCTTCCCGCTGATGTCGCTGGACGGCGTGATCGGCGCCTCGATCCTGCCCAGCGACGGGCAGGCCGATCCGGCGATGCTGGCACAGGCGCTGGCCAAGGGCGCCCGGAACAACGGGGTGCGGATCAAGGAAAAGATCCGGGTCACCGGGGTCACGATCCGGAACCGCCGGGTCGTGGCCGTAACCACCGACCAGGGGGAGATCGCGTGCGATACCATCGTGAACGCCGCCGGCATGTGGGCCCGGCAGTTCGGGCTGCTGGCCGGGGTGAGCGTGCCGCTTATCCCCGTCCAGCACCAGTACCTGGTGACCGGGCCGGTGCCGGGCGGGTACAAGAATTATGCGACCATGCGCGACCCCGACAACCTCGTCTACTACAAGGAAGAGGGCGAGGGGCTGGTGATGGGCGGGTACGAGAAGAACCCGATCCCCTGGTCCGTCCAGGGGGTGCCCGCCAATTTCGAGTCCACGCTGCTGGAGACCAACCTCGAGCAGTTTGAGCCGCTGATGCAGGGCGCGCTTCGGCGCACGCCCATCATCGAGTCGGCCGGGGTGGCGAAATTCATCAACGGGCCGGAGGCGTTCACCACCGACGGGTACCAGATCATGGGCGCGGCCCCCGAGCTCGACAACTACTACGTCTGCGCCGGGTTCAACGCGTTCGGGATCGCGGCAGGCGGCGGGTCGGGGAAGATGCTGGCCGAGTGGATCCTGGCGGGCAAGCCCAGCCTGGATCTCTGGGCCGTGGATATCCGGCGGTTCGGCCCGTACCACCGGGACGAGGCCTACCTGGTGGCGCGCACCTCGGAGCTCTACGGCAAGCACTACGGCATCAGCTGGCCGCTCGAGGAGCACGAGTCGGGCCGTGGCCTCAAGAAGAGCCCGCTGTACGACACGCTCAAGGCGAACGGCGCGGTCTTCGGGGCGAAGTTCGGGTGGGAGCGGCCGAACTGGTACGCGCCCAAGGGCACGCCGGCGAAGGACGTGGACTCGTTCGGCAAGCCCAACTGGTTCGACGCCGTGGCGGCCGAGCACCGGGCGGTCCGGGAGCGGGTGGTGCTCTTCGACCAGACCTCGTTCTCGAAGTTCGAGGTGCGCGGGCCGGGGGCGCTCACGCTGCTCCAGCGCCTCGCGGACAATGACGTGGCCAGGCCCGTGGGGTCGCTGACGTACACCCAGTTCTGCAACGAGCGCGGCGGGATCGAGTGCGACCTCACGGTGGGCCGGATCGGCGAGGACCGGTTCTACGTGGTCACCGGCACCGCCTTCGGCGCGCACGACCTCGACTGGATCAGCCGGCACGCGCCGGCGGACGGGTCGGTGGTGATCGAGGACATCACCGCCACCCGGGCGGTCCTCAACGTCTGCGGCCCGAAGTCCCGCGACCTGCTGGCGACGCTGACGAAGGCGGACCTCTCGCTGGCCGGCTTCCCGTTCGGGACCTGCCGGGAGATCGAGGTGGCGGGCGTGACGCTGCGGGCCCTGCGGGTCACGTACGTGGGCGAGCTGGGGTGGGAGCTGCACGTGCCGGTGGGCGGCGCGCAGCGGGTTTATGATGCCCTCAAGCAGGCGGGCGTGCCGCTGGGCATCGTGGACGCCGGCTACCGGGCGATCGAGTCGTGCCGGCTCGAGAAGGGCTACCGGAACTGGAGCACGGATATCACGCCCGACTTCACGCCGTACGAGGCGGGGCTCGGATTCTGCGTGCAGCTGGGCAAGGCATCGTTCATCGGCAAGGAGGCCCTCATGAAGGTGAAGGCGGAAGGACCGAGGCAGCGGCTGTGCACGTTTACGATGGAGGGGTACGTGCCCCTCTTCGGCGGCGAGACGATCCTCCGCGGCGGCAAGGCGCTGAGCGTCCTGACCGCGGGCGGGTACGGGCACACGCTGCAGAAGGCGATCGCGTTCGGGTACCTGCCGGCGGCCGAGGTCGCGAACACGGACTTCGAGATCGAGGCGTTCGGGGAGCGGTACCCGGCGACGAAGGGGCCGGACGTGCTGTTCGACCCCAAGCGCGCCAGGATCCTCGTCTGATGGGCACCGTGAAGGCCGTCACCTTCGACCTCTGGGACACCGTGATCCATGACGACTCGGACGAGCCCAAGCGCAAGGCCATGGGGCTGCCCACCAAGGCCGTGGCGCGGCGGGACCTCCTGCACGCGGCGCTGAACAAGCAGAAGCCGGTCAGCCGCGAGCTGACGGACCTGGCCTTCGACACCGGGGACGCGGCATTCCGCGAGGTCTGGTACGGCCAGTCCGTCACGTGGTCCGTGCGCACCCGGCTGGGCGTCATCCTCAAGGGGCTCAAGCGGGAGCTGCCGCCCGCGGAGCTGGACGCGCTCGTGGACGCGATGGAGGGGATGGAGCTGGCGGTCCAGCCGGACGCCGTGCCGGGCGTCATCGCCGCGCTCAAGGCCATCAAGGGGAAGTACCGGATCGGCGTGATCTCGGACGCGATCTTCACCCCCGGCAGGAACCTGCGCCGGTTGCTGGAGCTGTGGGGCGTCAAGGACTGCTTCGACCACTTCGTGTTCTCGGACGAGGTGGGATGTTCCAAGCCGGACCCGAAGTGCTTCCACGAGGCGGCCAAGGGGCTGGGCGTGAAGGTCACCGACATCGTGCATATCGGGGACCGGGTCGAGAAGGACGTGGACGGGGCGGTGGCGGTGGGGGCGCGGGCGATCCTGCTGCCGATCACCCGCAAGCCGACCTCGCCGCCCGACAAGGCGGCGGCGGTCTGCGACGACTACGCGAAGCTGGCCGGGATCCTGGAATCGCTGTGAGCGACCCCGTGTACCTCATCGTGGACGGGTACCCGAAGGAGAGCCGGGACCAGTTCACCCAAGTGGGGATGACCTGGGCGGGGAAGCTCTACGAGGCCATGCTCCACCGGTACCTGCCGAACGCCCCGGCGCGGATCTGGTACGTGCAGGAGGAGCCCGCGCCGTCCGCCGCCGAGGTCGCCGCGGCGCGGGCGGTGCTCTGGCCGGGGTGCAACCAGACGGTCTACCACGACAACGCCCCGGTCCACGCGATGGTGACGGCCGCCCGGGCCGCCTACGACGCCGGGGTGCCGCAGTTCGGGTCGTGCTGGGGCATCCAGATGGCCGCGTTCGCGGCGGGCGGCACGGTCGAGGCGCACCCGAAGGGGCGCGAGATGGGGCTGGGCCGGAACATCGCGCTGACCGACGCGGGACGCACCCACCCGATGATGAAGGACAAGGCGCCGGTCTTCACGCACTTCGTGAGCCACGACGACCAGGTCACGCAGCTCCCGCCGGGTGCGGTCCGGCTCGCGGGCAACGACTGGAGCCCGGTGCAGGCGGCGGTGTTCAAGCGCGGGAAGGGCGAGTTCTGGGCGGTCCAGTACCACCCGGAATACGACCTGCACCAGCTCGCCCGGCTGATCGTGGCGCGCGAGGCCCGGCTGATCAAGGGCGGGATGTTCCGGGACCATGCGGACGTGCTGGCCTACGTGGACAAGCTGGAGGCGCTCCATGCGGATCCCGGGCGGACCGACCTGCGTTGGCAGCTCGGGATCGGCGACGACCTGATCGTGGCCGCCAACCGCGAGCGCGAGTTCGGCAACTGGGTCGCCACCGTCATCACGCCCGGCTGACCGGCGGCGTGCCGTCCGCCTAGCGGATCCGATGGAAGCCTACGTCTCCCTCAAGCCCTGGATGGTCGCCGGGGCGCTTGCGTCCGCCATCGCGGCCTTTGCGTGGAGGACCGGGCGGCTGGTCGCGTTGATGCGGGCGGTGGAGGGCCGGTCGCACGTCACCCCCGGACGGGTGGCGTCCCGGATCGTCGCCTTGTTCCGGGATGTGCTCCTGCACGCCCGGCTGCTGCGCGTGCCCGCCATCGGGGTCGCCCACCTGCTGGTCTTCCTGGGGTTCCTCGCGGTGCAGGTGCACACGTCCGAGGTATTTCTTTCGGGCATCTTCCCGGGATTCAGTTATGCGGCACATGCGCCGGGCCTGTATGCGGTGTACCACCGGCTCGCGGACGTGCTGGCCGCCGGGGTGCTGGTTGGGCTGGCCTATGCCTTCTTCCGGCGGTGGCTGGCGCGGCCGGCACACCTGTCGGACCACCTCGATGCACGGCTGGTCCTGTTGTTCACCGCCCTGATCATCGTCTCGTATTTCGGCATGAATGCCGCCCCGGTGCCGTCCGCGCAGCGCGAGGCCTGGTATTGGGTCCATGTCGCCGTCATCCTCGGGTTTCTCGTCTACCTCCCCGGGTCGAAACACCTCCATATCCTGACGGCCATCCCGAATATCCTGCTGAACGCCCCGGGGCCCGGCCGGCCGCTGTCGACGCCGGACATCGAGGGCGGCGAGGCGCCGGGCCTGGCCACCGTCGCCGGGCTGTCCTGGAAGCAGGTGCTGGACACCGTGAGCTGCACCGAGTGCGGCAGGTGCGAGGCGGTGTGCCCGGCGCACCTGACGGGCAAGACGCTGTCACCCAAGAAGGTGGTGGTGGATGTCCGCGACGAGCTGCGGCGGCAGGGCTCCGCGATCCTCGCGAACCGGCGGGCGGGGAAGCCGGCGGGCGATGGGCTGCCCGCGCTCGTCCGCGAGGAGTCGGGCCTCACGGAAGAAGTCCTCTACGCCTGCACCTCGTGCCGCGCGTGCGAGGACGCGTGTCCGGTGGGCATCCGGCACCTCGACCTCATCCTGGAGGCCCGCCGCCACCTCGTCCTGATGGAGGGGCGGTTCCCCCCCGAGCTCCAGCAGACGTTCGCCAACCTCGAGAACCAGTCCAACCCGTGGGGCTTCCCGCCGGACACCCGCGCGGCCTGGGCCGCGGGGCTGGGGGTGAAGACCGTGGCCGAGCACCCCAACCCGGACGTCCTCTACTTCGTCGGGTGCGCGGCGTCCTTCGATGACCGGGCGAAGCAGACGGCCCGGGCGATCGCGCGGCTGCTCGCGAAGGCCGGGGTGGACTTCGCGATCCTGGGGACCGAGGAAACCTGCAACGGCGACCCGGCCCGGCGGGCCGGGAACGAGTATCTCGGCCAGATGCTGGCGCGGCAGACGGCGGCGACCCTCACCCGCGTGGCCCCGAAGACGATCCTGACCAGCTGCCCGCACTGCCTCAACGCGATCCGCAACGAGTACCCCGGCTTCGGCGCGGCCTTCACGGTCGTCCACCACGCCGAGTTCCTGGCGGACCTCGTCACGGCGGGCCGGCTGGCCGCGAAGCCCGGGGCGCCCGCGCTGGAGGTCGTCATCCACGACTCCTGTTATCTCGGCAGGTGGAACGACGGGTATGCGGGGCCGCGCGCCGCGCTCGCCGCGATCCCCGGCGTGACGGTCGCCGAGCCGCCGCGCACGGCGCGCAACGGCCTGTGCTGCGGCGCCGGCGGCGGCCGCATGTTCATG
>CAYNUZ010000034.1:0-15299 GCA_964400385.1 uncultured bacterium
GGCAGCCACGCGGCGGGCCAAAACAGCCGGGTCACCCCCCGGTCCAGCGCCGCGGCCAGCAGCCCGGCGGGCGTGCCGTCGGTGGCGACCCACTGCGAGGCCGGCCAGATGTCCAGCTCGCCCCACCCGTCGGCGGGGGGCTGGCCCGGGGCATGGAAGGCGAACCAGTCCGGGTAGAGGCACGAGGACGACAGCTCTCCCCGGTGTTCGGCGTAGTACGCGGTGACGCAGGCCAGCACGGCATACCCGGCGTCGCGGATCCCGTCCACCGGATTCGGGCTGGCGATGCCCACGCGGTCCGATTCCCCGAATCCCGGCACCAGCGCCGCCAGGTCGCCCGGCGGCTCTGGGGGCGCCCCGGCCGGCACGCAGCGGAAGTGTTCGGGGAGGAGCGTCTCGGTCGTATGCATCGTGGGCGTCCTCCGGCCATTGTAGGAGGCCGGGGGCTCCCCGGGGGCGAATCCGCGTCCGGGTTTCATGCTTGAATACTGGCATCGTGGCCACGGCGGCGGTGCGCTATCTCGAGACGATCCCCTGGGCGGAGGCGGCGCTGGTGCCGCCCGCGCTGAATACCCCCATCGAGCAGCGCATCCGGAAATCGCTGGGCATCTCGATGGTCGTCCTGCCGTCGGTCGCGTGGGTGCCGTGGCTGGCGGAGGCCTCCGTGCGGTTCGGCCCGGCCTTCCGCGCGCGCCTGTCCCCGCAGCTGACCGGCCTGATCTCGCTGGTGGTGTCGCAGGACAACGCCTGCCGCCACTGCTACGGCATGACCCGCGCGATGCTCCGGGTCATGGGGATGAGCGAAGGAAGTATCCGGCATCTTGAGGCGGACCTCCACACCGCGCCGCTGGGGGAGCACGAGCTGGCGGCGCTCGAGTACGCCCGCCGGGTGTCGCGCGCCGCGCCGCGGGTGGGGCCGGCGGACCTGGAGCATCTCAAGGCGGCGGGCTATACGGCCGCGGAGGCCGTGGAGATCACCTTCGTGGCTGCCACGACGGTCTTCACCAACCGGATCATGACCCTGCTGGCGATCCAGCCGGAGCTCATCGAGCGGATGGAGGGCGGCGGTCTGGGCTGGCTGTTCCGCCCGGTGATGCGGTTCGTCATGAGCCGCAAGCGGTTCGCCTATCCGGCCGAGCCGGTGCCTCCGGGCACGACGACGCCCGTGGACGCGCTCTTCGCGGCGCTGGAGGGCGTGCGGGGCCGCGAGGACCTGCGGCGCATGGTGGTGGATGCGCAGGCGTCCCCGATCACGACGCCGCGGCAGAAGGCCCTGGTGATGGCCGTGGTTGCCGCCGGGCTGGACTGCCATCTGTGCTCGCGCGGCTCGCGGGACGTCCTGCGGCGGGAGGGCATCCCGGAGCCGGAGGTGGACGCGATGGTGACCCACCTCACGTCGGAGCGGCTGACGCCCTTCGAAATTTCGCTGATGCACTTCGCGCGGGAGACCGTGCGCTACCGGCCGGAGCACATCCACCAGAAGTGCCGGGCGTTCTTCGCGGGCCTGGAGCCCGCGCTGGCGGTCGAGGTCGTCGGCCTCTGCGCGCTGGCCAACCTGCTCGGCCGGCTGAGCGTGCTGCTCCCGCGGTGAACGCGCTCGCGCCCGCCCTGGCGGCGGGAGCGGCGGCCGCGGGTGCGGCGTGGTGGTACCGGCGCCGGGCGGCGAAGCTCGAGCACGCGCTGGACGTGGCCTCGCACCAGCTCGAGCACCTCCAGACCGCGTTCCACCGGTTCGCCCCGCAGGAGATCGTCGAGGACATCATCCGCAAGGGGGTCTCGGTCCGCGGCGAGCGCCGCGAGGTGACGGTCCTCTTCGCCGACCTCGTGGGATTCACGGCGATGTCCGAGAAGATCGACCCCGCCGCGCTGGTGCAGGTCCTGAACGGGTACTTCGAGGCGATGAGCCGCGCTATCACCGCCAACCGGGGGCACGTCTCCAAGTTCATCGGCGACGGCATCCTCGCGCTGTTCGGGGCGCCCGATCCCAACCCGTGGCAGGCGATTGATGCGGTCGCCGCCGCCGTCGCGATGCGCGCGGCGCTGGCGGCCTACAACATCGAGCTCGAGGGGAAAGGGCTGCCCCGGCTGGGGATCGGGATCGGGGTGCACATCGGTCCGGTGATCGCGGGGGTCGTGGGGAGCCGCGACCTGATCGAGTACACGGTGATCGGGGACACGGTAAATACGGCCTCGCGCATCGAGGGCCTCACCCGCAAGGCGGGCACGGCGATCCTGGTGAGCGACGCCGTGAAGCAGCGGCTCGACGCCCGCTGGCCGCTGCGGGCGTGCGAGCCGATGCCGGTCAAGGGGAAGGCGGCGCCGGTCCTGACCTGGGCGGTGGACGAGCCGGCCGCCTGACCAGGACGGCGGGACGGGGCGGGTTACCCCCCGGCTTCGTTGCCCAGGAGTTTCCCGGTCCCGGCGTCGATGGCGTACAGGGTGATCGCGCCGTCGGCGGCCTTGATGGTGATCGCGTAGTAGAGGCTGCCGTGGTCCTGCGTCACCCCGGCCGACACCACCCGGCCCGGGTGGCCGTGCGCCGCCTCGATGATGGCCCGCTCCACGGTGACCCGCGCGCGCGCGGCCTGGTCCGCGGCGGGGGAGTCCGGGGCGACGTGGATCGAGCTGCGATACCGCGGCTGGCCGTGGTCCGGGCTGGCCGCCGCGGCCTTGGCCTTGCGGGCCTCCTCGGATCCCGGATCCTGCGCCTTCCGGGCATCCGCCTCGCGCTCCCTGCGCTGGTCCTCCTCGACCTGGGCGGCGGTGCGGGTGGTCGTTTCGACCGCCCGGCCGTTGCCGGCATCCACGGTCACCGTGACCAGGGACTTCCGCTTGCCGGCGATCTGGACATAGGCGAACAGGAAGCCGTCCACGTTCTCGTACCCGGCCCAGACCACCGGTCCGGCGGCCTGCTGCCGCGCGGTCCGGATCGCCGCGGGCAGGGCGACCTTGGCGAGGTCGGCGAACGCGTGCTCGTCGGCATCCGCGGCCAGCCGGAGGCTGCCCGGCGGGGCGGCGACCGCGGGGAGGGCGAGCAGGCAGAGGGCGAGGGCGGAGGGCAGGCGGGGGAAGGGTGTTGCGGACATCGGCTCCTCCTTCAGTGGCGTGTGGCCCGGGCATCCTTGAGCAGCCGGGCCCACCAGAGCAGTTCATCGAGCAGCGTGGCGGCGCGCCGGGCGTAGAACTCGCCGGCGGGAGCGCCCTCGGGCGTGGTTTCGAGCCCGATCAGGCGGACATTGACCTGGTCGCGCACGGGGACCATCCGCAGCTCGGCCGCCACCTGGAGCAACTGCTGCGCGGCGACCGCGCCGCTGGACGACCCGCCGTAACTCACGAACGCCGCGGGCTTGTAGTTCCAGGCGGTGAAGAGCGTGTCGATGGCGTTCTTGAGCTGGCCCGGGTATCCGCGGTTGTACTCCGGGGTCACGAAGATGACCCCGTCCAGACCGTGGATCGTCTCGTACCACCGGTGCTCGAGCGAGCCCGGGGCGAACCCCTTCTCGGCCGCGACGGCGTTGGACGGCATCGTGTACGGGGGCAGGGGCCAGTCCTTGAGATCCAGGAGCTCGGCCCGGACGTCCGGCCGCGCGGCGGCGAGCCCGTGGATCCACTTCGCAAAGCCCTCGCCCCGGCGCACCTCCCGGATGCTGGCAAGAATGACGCCGATGCCGACCATGGGAGAACGATAGCAGGATCGGGCGGGCCGCGGCGCTGCCGGTCCCCGTTCCATGCTAGATTCGGCGGATGCGGAAGGTGGCGGGGCGGATCGCGCGCTGGACGGCCCTCGGGGCGGCGGGCGTGGCGGTGCTGGCGTTCGCGGCGGTGGCCGGCGCGTCCCTCAAGTGGCGAGCCCACGCGCGCCGGACGTACGCGGTCCCGCCGGTCGAGCTGGCCGGGACCCGGGGCCGCGCGGCACGCGGGGAGTACCTGGTCATGGTCAGCGCCGGGTGCGTCGAGTGCCACGGGGACGACCTGGCCGGGGGCGTCGTGGCCGAGGACCCGGTGGCCGGGCACATCTACGGGTCGAACATCACGCCCGCCGCCCTCCGCGACTGGACCGACGGGGAGGTGGCCCGGGCGATCCACGACGGGGTGCGCAAGGACGGCCGCAGCGTCCTGATCATGCCCTCGGAAACGTACCAGTACTTCTCCCGCGAGGACGTGGCGGACATGGTGGCCTTCCTGCGCCGCGTGAAGCCGGTCCCGCGGCCCAGCCGGGTGAGCCGCGTCGGGCCGCTCATCAAGGTGATCTGGTCCACCGGGACGATGCCGGGCGTCTTTCCCGCCGAGGTCATCGACCACGGCGCGGCCTTCACCGCCCGGGTGCAGGAAGGCCCGACCCGCGCGTACGGCGCGTACCTCTACAAGGCGCACTGCGCGGGGTGCCATCGCGAGGACGGCCGCGGCGGCAGGGTGGCGAGCGGCCCACCGGACTGGCCCCCGGCCGCGAACCTGACGGTGGACGGCGCGGGCGGCTGGAGCCGGGGGGAATTCATCCGGACCTTCCGTACGGGGATCAATCCCTCCGGGTCGCGGATCCAGCCGCCGATGGGGGACGCGATCCGCCGGTTCGGGAAGAAGCTGAAGGAGGCGGAGCTGGTCGCACTCTGGGAATACCTGCGGACCCTCAAGGGGATCGAGCTCTAGCCGGCGCTCGCTCCGCCCTCAGGCGGCCGGAAAGATCCCGCGCCGGCCGAAGAGGGCGTCCGCGGGAACGCACCAGAACAGCGCGAGCCCGGTCACCATCCCCAGCATCGCCTGGAGGTTGTGGGTGGCCAGCCAGCAGGACAGCAGGTACATCGGCGGCCCGAACGAGTAGGCGATCGTGATGCCCCGCACCTTGGCCACATCGGCCGACCGCAGGAGGAGGCCGCCCCACCGGTGGGCGTGCCACCAGAGCAGGTTGAACGAGACCGCGATCCCCGTGAACAGGCCCGTGTAGACCACGGCGGCGAGGGTCTCGGCGGGCCGGCCGTGGTACTCCGCGACGAGCGCCGTGGGCCACGGGGTGAGCGTTACGCCGAGCAGCAGCAGGCCGTTGTAGATCATGAGCGGGGTGTCCACCCGCCCGATCAGGTTGAACAGCCGGTGGTGGTTGAGCCACATGATCCCGATCGTGGTGAACGACGAGAGGAAGGCGGCATAGGTCGGCCACTGGGAGCGCAGGAAGCCGAGGAGGTCCTCGTCCGGGGGGTGCGCGCGGGGCACCTTGAGGTCCAGCACCAGCAGCGTGATGGCGATCGCGAAGACCCCGTCGCTGAACGCCTCCACCCGGGTCGTCTCCTTCTGCGCGGCGGGTTCGGCGGCGGGGGCCATGGCGCCATTGTAGCCGTGCCGCGCGCGCCGGGTGCTAGAGTAGCGGCCATGCGCCTTCCCGTGGTCCGCTTCGCCGCCGTCCTGGCCGGGCTGGCGCTCCTGACCGGCTGCGGCCCGGCCCGGCCGATGACCTTCGGGGTGTGGATCTCCGAGTGGCATGCCGACTGGACCGTCCTGCGGGAGCATCCGGAGCTGTACGACTCCCTGTCATTCTCGTGGGGGCACATCAAGCGGAACGGCTCGCTGGACCGGGTCGCGCCGAAGTCCCGCGACGCGATCCTGGCGTGGGCGAAGCAGCACGGGATCCGGACGTGCCTCACTTTCGGCGGAAGCCGGCCCGACCTGCCTCCCGGCATCTCCGGGAAGGCGGGGGACCGGGCGATCCGCGAGCTGATGGCGGCCTGCGACCGGTACGGGTTCGACGGACTGGATGTGGACATCGAGGAGCTGGACGGGACGGCGCGGGGGGCCTACACGGCCTTTATCGGGAAGCTCGCGGCGGCGGCCAGGGCCGCGCGCCCCGCGCGCACCCTCTCCGTGACGCTCCAGGAGGTCCAGAACGCGCAGGACGAGGCGGGCTCGTTCATGGACTATGCGGCGCTGGGGAAGCTGGCGGATACCGTGCGCGTGATGTGCTACGACATCAATTTCGACAGCCCGGGCCCGATCATGTCGCGCGCGGCGTTCGCCGCGGATCTCGCGTTCACCCTGTCGAAGGTGCCCGCGGCGAAGTTCGTTCCGGCCGTGCCGTGGTACGGCCGGGACTGGAACGTGACCGACAAGTCCCAGCAGGACATCCTCGACCGGATGACCGAGAAGGTGGACGGGATCCCCGGCTGGGAGGAGATCGTGGCGGGGTTCGGCGGCGCGCCCGAGTGGCGGGAGCCCGAGGGGGAGCTGCACCTCTCCTACACCCGGAGCGGGAAGCATCACGAGGTCTGGATGGCGGATCCGCGGCAGTTCGCGTGGATGGTGGACGCCGCCCGGAAGGCCGGCGCCGCCGGGGTGTACGTCTGGCAGGTCGAGTACGCGTCCCCGGGCTACGTCCCGGTGGTTCGCGCCAAATTCAACCGCTGACCGGCGCGCCCTCCCGTCGCAACAGCGCCCGCTTGCGGTCCGTTCCCCACCGGTAGCCCGACAGGGCGCCGTCCTGCCGGACCACGCGGTGGCACGGCACGACCACGGCCACCCGGTTCGCCGCGCAGGCCCCGGCGACCGCCCGGACGGCGGCCGGCCGGCCGACGCGCCGCGCCAGCGCCGCATAGGTCGTCGTCCGGCCCGGCTGGATGCGGCGCAGCGCGCGCCAGACCCGGTGCTGGAAGGGGGTGCCCTGCAGGTCCAGCGACAGCCCGGCGTCCGCGGCCCGCGTCCCCACCAGCCGGATCACGCGGCGCACGAGCCGGATGAACGCCGGCGTGTCGCGGACCGGCGCTGCGCGCGGAAACCGGCGGCGCAGCGCGGCCGCCAGCCCACTCCGGGACGTCCCGAACTCGACTGAACAGACGCCGCGATCGGTCGCCGCCACCTGGACGAGGCCGAGGGGGGTGCGCCGGACCGCGGACCGGATCAACAGGACGGGCGGCATGCCGACCACTCTACAGGACATTTCATGACCGGGTCCCCATCCGCTGCCGCGGAGGTCGTTGGGGGTTGTGCGATGACCTCGACACCGGCGGGAGCCCGGGCGGGGGTGCTACGCTCGTACATGCTCCCGCACGCCCCCGCCGCATGAACCGCGTCGCCGCCGCCCGCGCGGATCATGCCGCCCGCCGCCGGAGCGTGCTGGCCATGCTGGGGCTGAATGCCTCGCAGTCGTTCATCCCGGCGCTGATCAGGTTCTCCACGCTGGGAGCCACCGCGCTCACCTTCGGCCGGTGCGGCGTGGCCGCGGTGATCCTGCTGGCGCTCGCCGCGTGGCGCGGCCAGTCCCTGCGGGGCCGGACAACGCGCTGGCTCACGATCGCGTGCGGGCTGCTGCTGGCGGCCCACTGGTCCCTCTTCATCCAGTCGGTCAAGCTCACGACCGTGGCCGTGGCGCAGGTGTCGCTGTTCACCTTTCCCGTGATCACCAGCCTGCTGGAGCCGCTGGTGGAGCGGCGGCGGCTGCGGGCGGGCCAGGTCCTGGCGGCGCTGGGCGCCCTGGCCGGGATCGCGGTGATGCAGCACGGCGAGGGCTGGGAGGGCGCGACCCTGCTCGGGAGCGGGCTGGCCGTCCTCTCGGCGGTCTGCTTCGCCGTGCGCAGCCTGATCACGCGGCGGCTGGTCCGGACCGCGGACGGCGGGCTGCTGATGGGCTGGCAAGCCGCGGTGGCGTGCCTGGCGATGGCCCCCTTCCTGCGGGCGGGGGACCTGCCCTCGTGGCGGGAGGCGGGCGTCGTGCTGGTGTTCGGGACGGTCTTCACCGCCTGGCCCCACACCGCGATGGTCCGGGCGATGGCCCACCTGCCGGCGGCGGCGGTCGGGATCCTCGTGACGCTCCAGGTCCCGCTGAGCGTGGGCATCGCCTGGGTCTGGCCGGGAGAACGGGTGCATGCGGCGGCCCTGCTCGGGCTCGGGATCGTCCTGGCGTCCGTGGTCGCCGAATCGCTGACCCACTGGCGCGAACCGGGGACCGTCCCGCGGGGAGTCGCCCGCCGGACCTGACCTCCTAGCCGGCGAGGTGGTCCTTCCAGATGCCCCCGCCGTTGCCCAGCAGGCGGCCGCCGCCCCGGTAGAAGTTCACGGTGTTGCGGCGCAGGGCGGTGTCGCGGGGGGCCCCGGCCAGCCGGGTCACCGGCCGCCCGAAGATCGTCCGGAGCGAGTGCCGGTCGCCGCCCCGGATCGGATACAGGTGGAAGCGGTCCTGGAACCGGAACATGTTCGCGGTCGGCGGCAGCATCCGCTGGAAGGCCGCGTCGAGCAGCCAGCCGTAGCACACCAGCGCCCGGGCGCGGTGCCGGGGGAAGCGCGCGCGGAAGAACGCGGGCGCCCGGTCGCACGAGGCCACCGCGGCCGCCTCGTCCAGCGGCAGGCCCGCGGGGATGTGCATGTCCAGGATCGGGTCGCCCGGCTTCAGCACCTCGCGCCAGAGGCGGGCGGGCAGCGCGACCGGCTCCCGCAGCACGTTGGCGGTGAGCGAGACCGGGTGGCCGCGCACCACGCCGTCCCGGCGGGAGAGCCGCGCTGTCCAGCGGTCGCGCGGATCCCTGACGCCGTGGGTGCCGTCCACCCGGCCGTCGGCGCGGTACACGACGCCCGGGGCGGAGAGCAGGAACACCACCCCCGTCCGGCGGTGGCGGAAGGCGTGGACCCGGCCGTGGAACCGGTCCACGGCGAACTGGAGGCGGCCGAGGCGGTACAGGGTGCCATGGAAGTGCAGCAGCAGCCAGCCGACCTCGTTGAACCCCCAGTGGCCCGTCCGTCCCCGGTAGTTGCGCGTCCAGATGGCGATGTCCAGCAGGGTGTCCGTGACCACCCGGCGCGGGATGCGGAGCCGCCGGTGGATCGCCGCCATCCGGGTGACCCCGGCGAGCAGGGGCAGGAGCGGCAGCATCCCCGCGACCTCGCCGAGCGACGGCACCCGGACCGGGTACCGGTAGAAATGGTCGTGGTAGTCGGTCCGGTCGATGAACAGGGACTTGAGGTGGAGGCTCAGCCGGACCAGCCGGGGGTCGGACCGGACCCGGCCCGCGGTGCGCCGGACCACCGCGCGGAGTTCGGGGTCCGCGCCGGTGTACCGCAGCGCCGTGACGAGGAACCGGTCCGTGAGGAAGTCCGGCATGGCCGCCGCGTCCCGCGGGGCGGACCCGGCCCACAGCTCCGGGCGGAGCTGGCGCGGATCGTCCACCCGGACGACCGGACGGACGGCGGCGAACGGGAGGCCGGCGCGTTCCATGCCCCGCACGATACCCGGCCGGACGGACGGGTACAATGCCCCCTGTGTTGAGGCGCGGCTGGATCGGCATCATCGGCATCGGCGTGTGGTCCGGCATGACGCCGGCGGCGCACGGGGAGGACGTCATCATGGCAGGCAGGGCGGCGGGGCGGGGCGCGGACCGGGGGTGGATCGAGCTGGCGGGCGGCGTGTTCGGCGCGAGCCGGAAGGGCGCGAAAACCGGCCCGCGGGAGCAGTCCACCGAGGCGTGGCGGTCGGAAGGCGAGGACACCCTGGCGCGGACCGTGAACTTCCCGACCCGCGGCGTCTGGTACGTGTGGATCAAGGTCACGACCGGCGGGCCGTGGCCGGCGCAGCTCACCTGGTCGCTGGACGGGGTGCAGCCGCTCAAGAGCCCACGGGCCGACATCCTGGTGCAGCCGTATGCCCGGTCCTCCTGGGTCAGCTTCACCCGGTTTCCCGGCTTCCGGATCGAGGTGAACGTGGATGCGCCGGGGGACCACGTGCTCGCGTTCAAGCGGGTTGCGGGCCGGGTCACCATCGAGAAGGTCCTCCTGACCCTGTTCCACTCCGCCGCGCTCAAGGGGGACGGCCTGGACATGGCGGACGACCCGGGACACGGGCGCATCGCCTTTCCGCACGCCGCGACGCAGGTGGACGGGTACCGCGCGGACTGGAAGGCGCCCGCCATCGCGGCCGCCGGGACGACCTACTACCTCGACGCGGAGAAGGGTGACGACACGGCGCTCGGGACGGCCCCGGAGAAGCCCTGGAAGACGCTCGGCCGGCTGAATGCGCACGACCTCAAGCCCGGCGATGCGGTGCTGTTGCGGCGGGGCGGGCGGTGGGAGGAGCCGCTGGCGCCGCGCGGCAGCGGGACGGCGCAACGGTGGATCGCCCTGGGCGCGTACGGCGAGGGGGACCGCCCGGTGGTCAACGGCCGGACGAAGGCGGGCCTGACGCTGCGCAACCAGGAGTACTGGTCGGTGCAGGACCTCGCGTTCACGTCCGATCCCGAGTACCGGCAGGACGGGATTGACGCGGGCGTGACGGAGGGCGCGCCGCGGGCGCGCGGGCTGCGGATCCTGAACTGCGTGGCCTTCGACACGGGCGGCCACGGCATCGAGGTCGGCGGGCCGGCCGGATTCGACGGCGTGGTCATCGAGAACTGCCTGGCCTTCTGCAACGCGGGGGACGGGATCACGGTGGGCGGGTCGCACGCCACGAGCGGGCGGAACACGGTCATCCGCCGGTGCACCGCCTACACGAACGCCGGCATGGCGGGCATCTGGATCAGCGGGAGCGAGAACGGGCTGATCGAGGACTGCCTGGCGTACAACAACGCCTGCGTCAACATCTGGTGCTGGAATGCGGTCAACATCACGATGCGCCGGTGCGAGGCCTTCCGGGGCCGCCCCCAGCGCGATGCGGCCGGGTTCGATATCGACTGGGGCAGCGAGGCCTGCACGCTGGAGCACTGCTACAGCCACCACAACGAGGGGGACGCCTTCCTGCTCATGGGGAGCGGCAATGTGGACTACCTCGACCACACCAAGAAGAGCTGCTTCAACGTGATGCGGTTCTGCGTGGCCGAGGGCCATTCCACGATCGACATGGGGGAGACGTTCAACGACGGGAAGGTCTACAACAACCTGGCGGTCGCCACCGGCGGCGTGGCGGCGTTCAAGATCTTCGGGTGGCCCAACGACGCGAACAACGACGGCGGGGGGTGGCCCGAGCGGACCGAGGTCGTCAACAACATCTTCATCGGGATGGGGGGCGCCTCGGCCATGTGCGTGGACGACCACGGGACGGAGCAGGGCAACGTCTTCGACTGGAACCTGCTCTGGCGGGAGGGGCGCAAGGCCCCGGTGATCCAGTGGGGCGGCCGCGAGAACGGGCCGGAGTTCTGGACGGGGGACGGCAGGAAGGGCACGTTCCCGCCCGCGCGGTACGCGAGCCTCGCGGCGTTCCGGAAGGCGACCGGGAAGGCGGCGCACTCGCTCGAGGCCGATCCCGGGGTGCGGGAGCCGGGCGCCGGGGCCTATGGCCGGCTGCCGCTCGAGACGGCGCAGCTCACACCCGGCTCGCCCGCCCGGGGGGCCGGGACCCGGGTGGTCCTGGACGAGGCCTGGCTGAAAGGCCGCCGGGCGTTCCTCACGGACACCGGCGCCGCCGCGTACGGGATCCCCATGGAGCCGGAGCCGGACCCGGCGGATTACTGGGGCACTCCCGCCGACCCCGCCGCGCCACCCTCGATCGGTCCCCAGCGCCGCTGACGGGATGTTGCCCCCCCGCGGGGGGCAACGTTTCCCGGGCGTTCGCGGCGGCACCGGTTCGCGAACCATCGTCATTTCGTTGCGGGGCCTCCGGCACCAAAGTTGCACTCCGTGGTGGCGGGCCGCAGGGGGGAGTGTCGGCGCTTGCGGCGGCGCTCATACCGAAGGGGGAGGAGGGAGTCATCGTGGAGAACCTGCAATTGCGCGTCCCGGACCGCATCAAGGTGGAGCACCTGGTGGAGGACATGACCCGCGAGACGTGGGGGATCTTCCGGCGGGCGGCGGGCACGGCCGTCCTCCCGCCGGGGGTGTTCGGGACCGTGCGGTCGGTGTTGCGACAGTTCGTCTGGGAGCGCATCACGACGATCACCCGGAGCGGGCATGGCTTCCGGACGCTCTCTTTCTCCACGGGTGCGGCGGACCCCGACGAGTTCGGGCTGGAGGCGGCAGCGACGGCCCTCTGCGCCCATGAGGACGTGTGCCGGGAGATGTCCGGTATCACCCGCATGGCCAGGCGGATCGCGAAGGCCATCGAGGGGGTGATCGAACCGTATCGTGTGGCCACCTTTCCGGCGGCAACCGGTCGCTCCGCATTCCAGTACCGGACCGTCCTGGCGCGCGCGGCCGGGGAACCGGGGCTGCGGCCGGGGTAGAAGGCGGCGGCGGGGTTACGGCTGGGGCGGCGCCGCCGGGCCGAGCACCACGGCCGTGATGGACCACGGCGGAAGCGTGACCCGGAGCCGGCCGCCCCGGACGGGCACGGACGACCGGGTCAGGGCGTTCTTCGCCCGCGACTCGAAGGTCCGGCGGCCGTCGGGCAGGTTGGCCAGCCCGAGCACCTGGGCCGTCCGGCCCGCGGGGTAGTGGTCCACGGCGACCTCCGCGATCCGCGCCTCCTGCCGGGCGCGATTCACGAGGATCGCCGTCAGCCGGTCGCCCGACTCCGACACGGAGGCGTAGCAGGAAACCGCCGGCTCGCCGGTGGTAGACGCGGAGATCCGGATCGTCCCGGCGTACCGGCTCCACAGGTGGAGAACCTCCCACATCTCGTCGGTCCAGAACCACGGCGTGAAGACCTGTACGCCGTGGTCGGCGAACGTGCCGAGATGCGAGGCGTACCAGAGGGCCCGCACCATGGCGGTCTTCGAGTGGGGCCCGCTTTCGGTCGTCGCGATCCCGATGCCGTGGCCCGGCCCGAAGGACTCGTCCAGCCATCCCTCGATCCGGCCCAGGACCATCTCCACCTTCTGGTCCTGGTGGAAGCCGCAGTCGGGCCAGCGCTTGCACCCGTTCGCGGCGGGGGACTGGTACCCGGGGTCGTACCAGTTCCGGTGCTCCTGGAGGATGTCCTCGTCCGTGCCGTTGTCGTTGATGTACGTGTGGATGTCCACCATGTCGAGCAGCGGCCGGCCGAATGCCCGGCTCTCCTCCGCCATCCGCTTGATGAAGTACTGCATCCAGGGGAGCCCGCCCACGCAGTTGTGGTCCGACCAGTTCCACCAGAACCACTCGGAACTGAATCCCGGGGCCATCAGCCGGATCTCCGGGTAGCGGCGCTTCACTTCCCGGGCGACCGCCGCATACTTCTGCACGCACTCCTCGCCGGACATGAGGGTCCCCGAGACGTCCTTGTGGGTGCCGCGCCAGCATTCCGGCTCGTTGTCGAGGTGCCAGAGCCGGAACCGGGCCGGATCGAGCCCGAGCCCGGCGGGTTTCGGCTTGAACCAGTAGTCCAGGACTCCCACGCTGTCCTGGGGCGTCTGGGACTCGAGGTAGGCCGTGGCCACCCCGCCGCCGCAGAGGTTGGCATGGGGGTTCTTGTGGCCGGGGTCGAGCCGGTTCTCATCCGCATTGACCGCGTCGGTCTTTGCCACCCAGCCGAGGACGGGGAGGGCGAACAGCCCGTCAATGCCCGGGCAGGTGTCCTGGATCGCGCGGGCGCGGGCCGGCCGGTTCTGCTTGTAGACGTTGTTGTACCAGTCCGGATGCGAGGAGAGGTCGTTGTGCCAGTTGTACTTGGTGCCGTTGTTGCCGTCGGATTCTCGGGAGATCCGCAGCCCCGCCTCCCGGGCCAGGGTGGTCTGGTCGCCCCACATGTGCTCATCGAGCCCGGCGAGGTTCATGTTCCTTCCATAGAGGTACGGGGAGATGGGCCGGCGGCCGGCGGTGGCATCCACCCGCACCGTGACCGGCGGCGCGGCGGGAGCCGGGGCCGGGCCGAGGAGCAGGAGCAGGGCGCCCGCGGGAATCAGCACGGGGGTATCCTAGCCGAAAACCCCGGCGGGGGCGCGCGCCGGGCGATTGTGCCGGCCCGGTGGATTCTGGTATAGTCTGGGTGACCGCCGGGGACATAACCGGCGGATCGGATCTTCAGAGCGGTGCTGCTGAAAAAGGTTCTGGTCTTCGACCCTGCAAACAGGTCTCGCGGCCTCCCCTTCCAAAGCGTCTCGAGCTGAGTCCAATCAAATTCTGAGGAGGCCAAATGGCCAAACTGTATGTGGGTAATCTGAATTTCCAGACGACCGAGGAAGAGCTGAAGCAGGTGTTCTCCGAGGTCGGCGTTCCGACCCGGGCGACGGTGGTGCGCGACAAGTTCACCAACCAGTCCCGTGGGTTCGCGTTCGTCGAGTTCGACGACGCGGATGTCGCCAACAAGGCGATCCAGGCGATCAACGGCCGCATGGTCGGTGGCCGCGCCCTGAAGGTCAACGAGGCCAAGCCGCAGGAGCCCCGCTCGGGCGGGTTCGGTGGCGGTGGCGGAGGCGGCTCGCGCCGCTTCTAAATAACCCCGCGCGCGCAAGCGCGCAGTGGTTCAGCGGGCCGGAGTGCTGAAAGGCACTCCGGCTTTGCTGTTTTCAGCGGGAGTAGGATGAAGATCAGGATGGCGCCAACCGCGACGACCCCCGCTGCCCGGATCAGGGTCGGAACCTTTGAGGAGCTGGCGGGGAAGGGGGTGCTCGTGGTCCAGGCCGGGGACCGGCCCGTGGCGGTGTTCGCCGACGGCGGCAAGGCGTACGCGGTGGACAACCGGTGCCCCCACATGGGCTTCCCGCTCAGCCAGGGGACGGTCAAGGACTGCACGCTGACCTGCCACTGGCACCAGGCGCGGTTCGACCTGGCCAGCGGGTGCACGTTCGACCTGTTCGCCGACGATATCCCCGCCTACGACACGTGGGTGGAGGGGGGCGTGGTGTACGTCGCGCCCGAGCCGCGGGTCCGGGAGGACGCCGCGTACCACCTCGCCCGGCTGCGCAAGGGGCTCGAGTTCAATATCGGCCTCGTGACGGCCAAGAGCCTGATGGGCCTGCTGGCGCTGCGGACGCCGCCCCGCGAGATCCTCGGCGAGGTCGTCCGGTTCGCGCTGCCGCGCAGCGAGGCGACCGGGCAGGGCCTGACCATGCTGACCATCGTGGGGCAGCTCCTGGACCGCCTGTCGCCCGAGACGGCGTACTTCGCGCTCTACCGGGCCGCGACCCAGGTGGCGGCCGACTACAGCGGCACCCCGCCGCGCCGGGCCATCGCCCCGCTGGCCACGGCGGAGCATGGCCAGGCCAAGCTCGACGCCTGGTTCCGGTTCGCGACGGAGGCCCGCGCCCGGGACGCGGCCGTCCGCATCCTGATGACGGCCCTCGCCCGCGGGGCCACGGATGCGGAGCTGACCCACATGGCCGCCGGGGCGGACACCGCACGCATCTACGCCGGGCAGGGGCACCCGTTCGACGGGGTGAACAAGACCGTCGAGCTGGGGGCGCTGGTCGGCGGGGCCGAGCGCGCGCAGCTCGCGCCGCTCATGGTGGACGCGGGGGTGGCCGCCCGCGGCCGGGAGGAGG
>CAYNUZ010000035.1:0-15112 GCA_964400385.1 uncultured bacterium
GGTCCAGCCGCCGTGCCCGTGCCCGCGCAGGGCGGCGGCGAGCCGCCGCCCGATCGGCTCCAGCGCCGCGGCGTCACCCGTGAGCGCGATAATCCCGGCATGCGGGAGCGCCAGCGAGCCGCCGGTGCGGCGCAGCGACCGGGGCGCGGGCCACAGGAGCAGGCTCATGCCTTCCGCATCCCCATGATCACCGCCCACTCGGCCGCCGTCACCGGCGAGACCGAGAGGCGGGTGTGGCTGAAGAGCCGCAGGTTCCGGAGCCGCGGCTCGGCCTTCAGCCGTTCGCGCGTGATGGGCGGGTCGATCGCCTCGCGGTACTTGACGTCCACCGCGTCCCACCGCGGTGCATCGGGCCGCGAGGCGGGGTCGTAGTAGTCGCTCCGCCGGTCGAACTGCGCGGGGTCGGGATACGCGGTGCGCACGATCTCCATGATACCCACGACGGCCAGCGGGGTGGTGGCCGAGAGGTAAAAGAGCGCCCGGTCGCCCCGCCGCATGGCCCGCAGGTGGAGCCGGGCAGAGTAGTTCCGGACCCCCTCCCAGTTCGTGGACCCGTCCCGTTTCAGGTCGGCGAAGGAGTAGGTTTCAGGCTCTGACTTCATCAACCAGTAGTTCATGATTAGAATCCCCCGTCCTGGGACTGCTGCTCCTCGGGGGTCAGCGGGCCGCGCTGGCCGGACGGCCCCGGCGGCTCCACCGCCGATCCGGTCGGCGTGAGGGACCGCTCGTACCCCTCCTGGTCCTGCACCGAAAACGGCACCGCCGTCCGGTGCACGTCGCACACCCGGGTGGGCTGGGTTCCCTCGAGGAAGATCTCGTTCAGCACCTTCTTGCAGTCCTTGCCCGCCACCAGCCCCGAGGTGGGGTCGATGGCGGTCGTGACCAGCCCGGTGGGCCGGTCGAAATCCTCCAGCGGCGCGTTTTCCAGCGCCTCGCCCATGAACGAGGCCCAGATGGGCGCCGCGATCAGCCCGCCGGTCGCATTCTTGCCCATTGTCCGCCGGTCGTCGTACCCGATCCAGATGCCGCAGGCCAGCCGGGGGGTCAGGCCGATGAACCACGCGTCGGTGAAGTCATTGGTCGTGCCGGTCTTGCCGCCCGCCGGCCGGGTGAACCCCATCTTGCGGATCACGTGGGCCGTGCCGTAGTTCACCGCGTCCTGCAGGATCGAGAGCGTGAGGTAGCTGACCTGCGGGGTGAGGACGGAGGTCAGCTCCGGGCGGTGCTGCTCGAGGACCGCGCCCTGGCTGTCCTTGACCAGCTTGATCGAGTACGGCGTGGAACGGATCCCGCCGTTGGCGAAGACGGAGAACGCGGAGACCATCTCCAGCAGCCCCACCTCGGAGGTGCCGAGCGCCAGCGTGAGGTCGGTGCGGAACGGCCCGGAGAACCCGAACTTCTTCGCCTCGCTGGTCACGGTGTAGATCCCCACCTTGTTCAGGAGCTTCACCGTGACGACGTTGCGCGAGAGGGCGAGCGCCCGCCGCAGGGTCGTCTCGCCGAAGTTCTTCCGCTCGAAGTTCGTGGGCTTCCACGCCTTGCCGTCCTTGCCGGGGAACTCCTGCGGATCGTCGTTGATCCGGTCCGCGGGCGTGAACCCGTTGAGGAACGCGGTGGTGTAGATGATCGGCTTGAACGACGACCCCGGCTGGCGCTTGGCCTGCGTCGCGCGGTTGAACTCGTTCTCGCGGTAGTTGCGGCCGCCGATCATCGCCAGGATCGCCCCGGTCCGGGGATCCAGCGCCACCAGCGCCCCCTGCAGCCGCCGCACCCCGCCGCCGCTGGCCACCGGCCCGGCGCCCTTGAGCAGCCCCTCTGCCGCGGCCAATCCCTGCTCCAGCGCGCGCTGCGCCACGGTCTGGATGTGCAGGTTGAGCGTCGTGTACACCGACAGCCCGCCGCGCAGGATCGCCTGGCTGCCGTACGCCTCCTCCAGGTGCTTGCGGACGTGCGCGGCGAAGTACGGCGCGTTGGTGAGCTCCGTCTGCTGGAGGTGCACCGGGCTGGCCTGCACCTCCGCGGCCTCGTTGGCCGGGATGAACCCGTTCTCGGCCATCTTCTGGAGCACCAGGTTGCGCCGCTGCCGCGCCTTCTCGAGGTCGGCCCGCGGGCTGTATCCGGACGGCGCCTTGAACAGCCCGGCCAGCAGGGCGCACTCGGGCAGTGTCAGCTCCTCCACGTGTTTGCCGAAATACTCCCGCGAGGCCTGCTCCACGCCGTACGCCCCGGACCCGAAGTAGACCTGGTTCAGGTACATCTCCAGGATCTCGTCCTTCTTGTACGTCCGCTCGATCTGGATCGCGAGCAGGATCTCCTTGATCTTGCGCTGCATCGTCCGCTCCGGGTTGAGGAACAGCGTCCGGGCGAGCTGCTGGGTGATGGTGCTGGCCCCCTCCACCACCCGGCGGTGGATCAGGTTCACGATCGTGGCGCGCGCGATGCCCCAGAGGTCCACGCCCCAGTGGCTGTAGAACCGGATGTCCTCGATGGCCATCGTGGCGTCCTGCATGGCGCGCGGCACCCGGGCCAGGGGCACGAACGTGCGCTGCTTCATGGCGAGCTGGGCGAACAGCTCGGGCGTGTCGGCCGAGTCGTACAGTTTGCTCCCGGCGGTGGCCGTCTGCTGGGTGATGTCCCGGATGTCGGGCATGTCCTCCATGGACACGAAGACCAGCCCGCCGGCGGCGCCCAGGACCGCGGCGAGCACGTACCCGGTGAGGACCAGCGTCCGCCGCACCCGGTGGTGGTCCCCGGCCGGGGTCGGGACGGCGGGGACCGGGGTCATGCCGCGGCGGAGAAGCGGAAGCGGAGAAGCGTCACGAACGCCTCCCAGGCGTCCACCAGCCGGATCTTCTTGCCGGCCGCCACGGTGCGGCCCCGGTAGGTGATCGGCAGCTCGAGGATCCGGATGCCGCGCCGCCGCACCCGGGCCGTCACTTCCGGGCAGAACTCGAACCGCTCGCAGACCAGGGGCATGGACTTCAGGACCTCGGACCGGAAGAGCTTGTAGCAGGTGGCCTCGTCGGTGATCCATTGGCCGTACAGCAGGGAGGCCATCCACGCCAGCCCCTTGTTGCACAGGTAGTTGGCGAACCGCATGCCTTCCAGCGACCCGGCGAACCGGGAGCCGTACACCACGTCCGCGCGGCCCGCGGCGACCGGCTCCAGCAGCATCGGCAGCTCCTCGGGGAGGTACTCGAGGTCCGCATCCTGGATCACGACCGCGGGCGCCGTCACCGCCGCGATCGCCGTGCGGATTGCCGCGCCTTTCCCGCGGTTCTTCGGGTGGGTGAGGACCACGAGATCGGGTCCGCCGAGCCCCGCCAGCACGCGTCCCGTGCCGTCCGTCGAGGCGTCGTTCACCACGATGATCTCCTTCTCGAGCGGGATCGCGCGCAGGCGGGCCACGACCTCCGCGATCGTGTCCTCCTCGTTGTAGGCGGGAACGATGATGGCGAGTTTCATTTCATTATGGTACCGCAGCCCGTCAGGGGCCCCTTCTTTGCCCCCGTTGCAGCGCTTCTGTCGGGCGCGGGAGCGCCCGGCACAGTCGTCAACAAACCATGGACAATCGTCGCCGCCGTTGGCGGCGCTTGTGCTACCCTGATTTGCACGATGGCCGATGTCGGCGCCCACTACAACATCCTCTCGCTCTTCTACGACTTCCTGGACTGGCCCTTCGAGACCTTCCGCTATCCCCGGATCCGCCGGTTGATGTGCGGCGGGTTGTCCGGCCGGGTGCTGGACGCGGGGTGCGGCACGGGAAAGAACTTCCGGTACTATCCGGCCGGTGTGGAGCTGACCGCGGTGGACCTCTCCGAGGGGATGCTCGCCCGCGCCGAGCGCCGGGCGGCGAAGGCGGCGTGCACGGTGAACCTGCTGCTGGGCGACGCGACGAAGCTGCCGTTCCCCGACGGCCACTTCGACGCGTGCGTCTCGACCTATATGTTCTGTGTCCTGCCCGACGAGCTCCAGGTGCCGGCCTTGAAGGAGCTGCTGCGCGTCACGAAAAAGGGCGGCGTGGTGCGGATCCTGGAGCACCGGTTCTCCAAGCGCTGGTGGCGGCTGGCCATCATGAAGATGTATGCCTGGTACACCTGGTACTTCTTCCACTCCCGGTACGATCACGATGTCGAGGGCGCGGTCCACGCCTCCGGCGGCCGCATCCTGGAGGAGCGGTACGTCACCTCCGACGTGGAGAAGGTCTACTTCCTCACCCCCGTCTAAAAAACGTTACTTCGGCCCGGTTGTCTCCTCCATCACAAGTTATAATAGAAGTGTCGTGGAACCATCCCCTAACGCCCGCTCCAGCATGCCGGTGTCTTTCCATGCCTTGGGAGAGGAGACAATCGACACGCGCCTTCTCTCCTTGACACCCGAAGAACGCCTCGCCATGGTGTGGCCGATGACGGTGGATGCCTGGACCTTCCTGGGAGGATTCGATGCTGAATCAAGACTTCCGCGACATGTTGTCCGCGCTTTCCAGCGCGAACGCTGATTATCTTCTTGTCGGGGCCTATGCCATGGCGCACCACGGCGTCCCCCGGGCGACGGGAGACATGGATATCCTGGTGAGGCCCGATCCGGCCAACGCCGATCGCGTGTTGTCGGCGCTGCGTCAATTCGGGGCACCTATGGAGGGGATTCGGCGGGAAGATCTTTCTCGCGAGGACTGGGTTATCCAGCTCGGCGTCGTGCCGCGGCGCATTGACCTGATTACCAGCATCAGCGGCGTAACATTCGCAGAGGCCTGGGCTTCTCACACCGTGGCGAATATTGAAGGGCTCCAGGTGCCGACGCTTGATCTGGCGTCCCTCATCAAGAACAAGCGCGCCTCGGGGCGGCCCAAGGATCTTGTGGATGTCCAGAACTTGGAGCGGATCAGGAAGAACACACGGCCGGAAAAATAATTTTCGCCCCCTGCGGCTGCTCCTCGTCCCGCGCGATAGCGCGGGAGCGTCGAACCCGCCTCTTCACCATTGATCATCGTCGCTCCCTTCGGGAGCGCTTGTGCAACGTCGATGGGGGCCACTGCGTCTTGAAAGATGAAACCGCGCCCCCAGCGGCTGCTCCGCGTCCCGCGCGGAAGCGCGGGGGAGTCGAACCCGCCTCTTCACCTTGAAAGGGTGGTGACCATTTCGCCAGCGCCCGCGCAGCGGGCGACGATTATTACTGGTTTACTCTCCGCTGCGACGGGCCGTCTTCGGCCCGACCGATAGCTCGAAGACTCGCTGGCACATTGGAGAAGAACCATTGATCATCGTCGCTCCCTTCGGGAGCGCTTGTGCAATGTCGATGGGGGCCACTGCGTCTTGAAAGATGAAACCGCGCCCCCAGCGGGAGTCGAACCCGCCTCTTCACCTTGAAAGGGTGGTGACCTAACCGATAGTCGATGGGGGCAAAATATAAGACCGTCGCCGCCGGACTGATCCAGTCTACTGTTTATCGGTCTTTCCCGCCACGAGCGCGGATTCGCGGTCCTCCTTCAAGCGACCGATGTCAAATTTTGTGTCAACCCTTCGGTCCAAGAACCCCTCCAGGTCCTCACGGCCCGCCTATGCGCCTCTGTGGGTATAGTATGCGCCAGATGGTTCGCCGGTCATTCCCCCTCCTCGCAGCCGTGGCGGCGATCCTGTCCTGCGCGGGATGGGCTGCCGACCGTCCCGCGCTCCTCCCGCAGCCCCGTATCGGGGAGTGGCTTGAGGGAAGCGGCTCCACGACCCCGATCACCGTCGAGACGGTCGGCCACGTCCGAACCGCGGGCGGGAAGGGGCTCGTCGCGGCCCTCAAGTCGCGACTGCCGGGTGGAAAGATTCCCGCGGAGGGCTACCTGCTTGAGGTCGGTCCCGGTGGTGCGATCGCGGTCGTCGCGGACCCCGCGGGACGCGTGGCCCTCCAGCGGACCATGCGGCAGCTCCCGGCGGCCTGCCCCCGGCTGCGCATCGCGGACTGGCCGGACATGGCGTGGCGCGGGCTGCACGTGCTCGACAGCGGGCCGGGTTCGCTGCCGCAGATCCTGCGCCTCATCCACGAGGTCCTCCCGGCCCACAAGTGCAACGTCCTCGTGTACGAGATCGACTACAACTTCCGGTTCGTCTCGCATCCCGAGATCCCCGGCCCGGGCGCCTGGACCCGGACCGAGGTCGGCGCGATGGTCGAGGCGTGCCGGGAAGAGGGGATCCGGCTG
The DNA here is from genome assembly GCA_964400385.1 of uncultured bacterium. Taxonomy (GTDB): domain Bacteria; phylum Oederibacteriota; class CAKKQC01; order CAKKQC01; family CAKKQC01; genus CAYNUZ01. The sequence goes on from CAYNUZ010000035.1 coordinate 6,188, forward strand.
ATTCCGGAGATCAACTGTCTCGGGCACCAGTCGTGGAAGAAGCCGCCGGGGGAGCTGCTGGCCGCGCACCCGGAGATCGAGGAAATCCCCGACGGCCGGATCGAGGAGACGGATCTCACCAGGGAGTCGTTCTACTGCCGGTCGTGGTGCATCTCGAACCCGGACACGAACCGGATCGTCTTCCCGCTGATCGACGAGCTGCTGGACGCTTTCCAGGCCGATGCCTTTCATTGCGGGATGGACGAGGTGTTCGTCATCGCGAGCGACAAGTGCCCCCGGTGCCGGGGCAAGGATCCCGCGAAGCTCTTCGCGAAGCAGGTGAACGACTTCCACCGGCACCTGGCGGCGAAACACGTCCAGATGCTCATGTGGGCCGACCGGCTGCTCGACGGCAAGGCGACAGGGTACGGCGACTGGGACGCCAGCACCGTGGGCACGGCGCCGGCCATCGACCTGGTGCCGAAGGACATCATCCAGTGCGACTGGCACTACGACTGGCGGGAAACCTACCCCTCACTCAGGATCCTGCCTGCGCACGGATTCCGGATGTGGCCGACGGTCTACAGCGACCTGCGCGGCGCGCGGAAATTCATGGCCGATGCGCAGGCCCGCCGCGACCCGAAACACATCCTGGGGGTCCTCACCAGCATCTGGGTTCCGGCCAGCCAGATGGAGGGGGCCCTCCTGCACGACCCGGCAGTCAAGATCGACCGCGATTCGACCGTGTTCGCGACGACGGCCGCGGCGGCACTGGATGACGCCTGGTCGGGACCGGCAGGCCGGGACCTCGGCATGACGCCGGAGAAAACGACCTTCCTCGGCGCGGTGGACGTCACCCTCGCTTCCGCCGGCTCCTCCGGCGAGATCCATTACACGACGGACGGCACTCCGCCTTCGCCGGCTTCGCCCCGATACACCACGCCGATCCACCTGGCGGAGTCCACGACCCTCATGGCGGCATTCGCATCCGCCGACGGCGTCTCGATGCGGACCGTGACCCGGCGGTATGAACGGCTGGTCCCGGCGGAATCATCCCATCCGCAGCATGCCGACCCGGGGCTGGCCTGGACGGCGTTCCGCGCCGATCCTCCGGGGTTCGAGAAGGTGGGGGACCTGGACGGCCTGAAGCCGGCCGCGTCCGGAACCGCCACGGCGCTGGATATCTCTGTCTCCGGCCGGGAGCAGGATTACGGCCTCGTCTTCTCGGGCTGGCTCGAGGTGCCGGCGGACGGCCTCTATACCTTCTCGCTCGCCTCGGACGACGGCAGCCAGCTCTGGCTGGACGGCCGGCTGGTCGTGGACGCGGACGGCCTGCACCAGGCCCAGCCGCCGGCGAAGGGGGAGGCCGCCCTCAAGGCCGGGAAGCACGCCATCAGGATCCCGTACATCCAGGCCCGCGGCGGCGCCAGCCTTGACCTTTCCTGGCAGGGGCCCGCCGGACTGTCCGCGGGGCCGATTCCCTCAACCGCCTACGCACACTAAGGAGGACCCGTGAACCTGAAGCGGCTCGCGCTCGCATCCCTGCTCGGCTTTCTCGCATGTTTCCTGTTCGGCGGGCTCTGGCACGTGGCGATCTTCAAGGCCTACTACTACGGGCCGTCCATGGCCACCTTCTTCCGGACGGTGGACGGCTCCAAGCACGGGCAGATCATGCTTGCCGACCTGGTCCGCGGAACCGCGGTGGCGATCTTGTACGCCATGATGGCGAAGCGCGGGCCCTCCCCGGTCAGCCAGGGCCTCGCCTTCGGCGCGGTGCTCGGGGCGCTGTTCGTCGCGGTGTGGGTGCTGATGATGGACGCCGTGGCCCTGGTGCCCGATGCCGGATTCGTCCCCATGGAGGCGGCGTTTTCCCTCCTGCAGGGCCTGCTGGCCGGAGTGGCCGTGGCCGTGGGATACGGGAGGCCGAAAGCCTGAACTCTCCGGTGGCGCGGAGGAACGCGAACCGTCGGCTCAAGGCTCAGGCCTGAACCGGTGACCCTCGCTGCCGCGGAGCTCGACTTCAACGACCAGTTCCGGGCGGCGTACGACGAGATGGAGGACGAGTCCCGCAACGTCCTGGTGACGGGCAAGGCGGGCACGGGCAAGTCCACCCTGCTCCGGTATTTCAGGAGCCACACCACCAAGCAGGTCGCGGTGACCGCGCCGACGGGCGTGGCGGCGCTCAACATCGGCGGACAGACGATCCATTCGTTCTTCGGCTTCCGGCCGGATATCACGCCGGAGAAGGTGCATGCGCCGGCAGGGGATTCGCCGGCCCGCAAGATCGACACGCTCATCATCGACGAGGTCTCGATGGTGCGGGCCGACCTCCTCGATTGCGTGGACCGCGCGATGCGCAAGGCCCGCCGGGTCCGGAACGTCCCGTTCGGCGGGGTCCAGCTCATCCTGATCGGCGATCTCTACCAGATCCCGCCGGTGGTGCAGCGCGAGGAGGAGGAGTCCTTCCGGACGACGTACCCCACGCCCTACTTCTATTCCGCGCAGGCCTTCCAGGATCTCGACATCACGTACGTCGAGCTCGAGAAGATCTACCGGCAGCGCGACCCGGAGTTCATCACCGTGCTGAACGCCATCCGGAACAACACGGTGACGGACGACCACCTGCGGCTGGTGAACGGCCGGGTGGACCCCGCATTCGAGCACCACGAGGACGACCTCTCCGTGACCCTGACCCCGACCAACGCCGCCGCGGATACGGTCAACGCCCGGCGGCTCGACCGGCTGCCGGGGGAGCTGCACCGGTTCCCGGGCGTCCGGAGCGGGGACTTCGCCGCCGGCGCGCTGCCGGTACCCGACCCGTTGGAGCTCAAGGAAGAGGCCCAGGTCATGATGGCGAACAACGACGCGGACGGCCGGTGGGTGAACGGCAGTATCGGCCGGATCCGGGCGATCGGGAGCCGCGGCGGCGACCGGTTCCTGGAGGTCGAGCTGACGACCGGCGAGCGGGTCGAAGTGGAGCCGCACGAGTGGGAGCTGCTCCGGTACACCTGGGATTCCGGGACCGGGCTGGTGGACACGGAGGTGGCCGGGACGTTCACCCAGTTCCCCCTGCGGCTGGCGTGGGCGCTGACGATCCACAAGAGCCAGGGCAAGACGTTCGACCGCGTGATCCTTGACCTGGGGCGGGGCGCGTTCGCGAGCGGCCAGACCTACGTGGCGCTCTCGCGGTGCACCTCGCTGGGGGGCCTCACGCTGCGCCGGCCCCTGCGCCGGCAGGACATCCTGGTGGACCGGCGGATCGTCGAGTTCGTGACGTCGTTCCAGTACGCCCGGGCGGCGCGGAAACTTTCGCTGGACGCCAAGGTGGCGATGATCCACGAGGCGATCGCGGGCCGGGTGCCGCTGCGGATCACCTACCTCAAGGCCACCGACGAGCGGTCGGTGCGGACGATCACCCCGGATTTCGTGGGGGAGATGACGCACGGCGGGGACACGTTCGTGGGCTTGACCGGGTGGTGCCACGAGCGCAAGTCGTCCCGCCGATTCCGGCTCGACCGCATCCTGGACCTGGCGCATGACCCCGACTGAGCCCGCCGCCACGTATTCCACGACATGGTTCGAGGTCTTCCTGGACCCGTTTCCTCCCGCATGGACTGACCTTCAGGCCGCGTTCCTGAAGCGGCAGCTCGCGCTTCCCGGGTTCGCGCGCGTCCTGGACGTGTGCGCCGGGAGCGGGCGGATCGCCGGGCCGCTGGCGGAAGCCGGATACTCGGTCACGGCGGTGGACCTGAACCGCGCCGCCATCGAGGCGGGAAGGGCGCGCTGGCCGGGGGTGTCGTTCGTCCACGGGGACATGCGCGACCTGTCCGCGCACTTCGGCGGGTTCGATGCGGTGCTCTGCATCTGGCAGAGCTTCGGGTATTTCGACGAGGCGGAGAACCGGCGGGTGCTGGCGGCGATGGCGGGCTGCCTGCGCCCCGGCGGCCGGCTGGTGCTCGACCTCTACCACCGGGAATACCTCGCGACCCGGCCGATGGCTTCACGACGCGTGGTTGCCGGCGTCTCGGTCGAGAGCCGGGCCCACCTCACCGGCAACCGGTACGCCGTCGAGCTCGCCTATTCGTCCGGTGGGCATGACCGGTTCGACTGGGAGGTCTTCACACCCCCGGAAATGCGGGCGGTGGCCCTGGCGGCGGGGCTCAAGCCCCTCCTGATGGTCTCCGAATTCAGCGAGCGGATCGTCCCCGGCCCCCGCCTCCAGTCCTTTCAGGTGGTCCTCGAACGTCCCGTGCTAGGCTGAAATGAGCATGGCCCGCCACGAGACCTCCCGGACGCGATCGGTCGCCCCCGCACCGGCGCGGCTGCTCTCCCTCGACGTCTTCCGCGGATTCGTCATTCTGTCCATGGTTTTCGTGAACTCGCTCGGCGGCATGGCCGGGGTGCCGGGCTGGACCCAGCACGCGGCCTCCAACGTGGACATGTACACGTTCACCGACTGCGTGTTTCCCTCATTCCTGTTCATGGTCGGCGTGGCCATCCCGTTCTCGCTGTCCCGGTATTTCATCGGCGAGGGTGCGGCGTCGGCCATGGCGCGGCTGCTGCCCCGGGTGCTTGGCCTCCTCGTGCTGGGCGTGATCTACGTCAACGAGGACCGGTTCGACGAGAAGGCCACGGGGATGGCGAAGAACGTGTGGATGGTGCTGGCCCAGGGCGCGGCGCTGGTGCTCTGGGGCACCTGGCGCGGCCGGCTGGGCGCCGTCGTGCGCGGGATCGCGGCGGCCGGGCTGCTCGCCCTCCTCTTCATGTGGCGCGGCGACGTGAAGGAGGCGGGCCACCCGTTCCTGACCCCGTCGTGGTGGGGAATCCTGGGCATTATCGGCTGGGCGTACCTGGTGTCGGCGGTGGTCTACCTGCTGGTACGCGGCGAGGGGATCGCCCTGATGGGCATCCTGGCGCTCGAGATCTGCGTCTATATCGGGTTCCAGGCCGGCCGCAAGGGCTTCCTCGCGCCGCTCGACTCGGTGTGGGGCGTGGATTCGTACTTCGGCTCGACGTCGGCCATCGTCACGGCCGGCATGATCGTGGGCGGGCGGCTGCGCGAGCGCAAGGCCGCGCCGCTGTTCCTCCTCCTCTTCGGACTGGGCTTGTGGGCCTCCGGCTGGCTGCTGCGGCCCCTCCACGGGTACCACAAGGACAGCGGCACGGAATCGTGGTCGCTGGTGACCGCCGGGCTGGCGTGCCTGGGGCTGCTGGTGTGCCATCTGGCTCTGGACCGCGGGAAGCCGGGCGAGCACCACGCCGCCGAGTGGCTCGCGCTGGTCGGCCGCAATGCGCTCTTCGCCTACATCCTCTCGGAGGGGCTGGGCGACCTCGCGTCGCTGGCACACGTGGACCTCATGCCGTATTGGGGCCGGGGCGGCGGACCGGGCATGGTGAACGCGGGGGCGGTGACGCTCGGCGTGGCGGCGGTCACCGCCGTCACGACCCGGCTGGGGTACCTCGTCCGCCTCTAACCGTCGCGCGCCCCGTTCCGGGAGCGCGCCCGCTGTATCATGTGACCTTCGATGACCGAGCCTGAATCCTCCCCCCGTTCGCTCGAATGGCGATTCATCCAGCTCTACTTCTGGATGTACTGGCTGCTGGCCATCAACGGGACGTACCTGAACCTGTACCTCAAGCGGGAGGCCGGGTTCACCGGGACCCAGATCGGCAATCTCGGCGGCACGCTCTCGATCTCCGCCATGCTGTTGACGCCCCTGGTCGGAATCCGGTTCGACCACGCGCGACACCGCCCGGCATTCCTGGCGGGACTCGCGCTCCTCGCGGGGGCGGCCTTCTGGGCCTATGCGCTGCCGGTCCCGTGGTGGGGGTTGGCGCCGGTGGCGATCGCCTTCGCCTGCGGGTGGCCGCCGATCGTGCCGCTGGTGGACACGATCGCGTCCAGCGAGCACGTGACCGGGATGAGCCGGCGGGGGTACGGCGGCTACCGCCGGTGGGGCTCGGTGGGATTCGCGGTCGCGGGCATGCTGGCCGGCGCGGTGGCGGGCCGCTGGGGAATCCGGTACATCTTCCCGCTCTACGCCGCCTGCGCCGTCATGATCGCATGGCTGCTGCGCGGGATCCCCGCACGCGTCGCGGCGGGCGTCCCGGTGGCGGCGGACGCGGGCCGGGTCCCGCATCCCCGCGACGTGCTGGAGCTGCTCCGGATGCCGAATTTCCGGCGGTTCCTCGCGGTGGTCCTCTTCTCCTCCATCGGGTCGGCGGCCTGCTACCAGTTCCGGGCGATCTACCTCTCGTCCATCGGCCTTTCGGATACCACGATCGGGCGGATGTGGATGCTGATCATCCCCGGCGAGGTGATGTGCTTTACCTGGGCAGCCCGCTGGCAGAAGCGGTTCGGAACGGGACCGCTGGTCATGACGGGACTGGTCGTCTCGGGTCTGCGGTGGATCCTGCTCGGGTACGTCCGGGTCCCGGTCCTCTATGCCATCGAGCTGCTGCACGGCATCGGGTTCGCGGTGTACCACCCGGCGGCGGTGGCGTTCGTCCAGCGCGAGGCGCCGTCCCGGCTGCGGGGCACCGCGCAGATCCTCTTCTTCTCGACCGCCGCGGGGCTGGGGGGCTTCATCGGCCTCATGATCTCCGGCCGGATCTACGACGCGCTGGGGATGCGGGCCGTGCTCTGGTGGGGCGGGAGCCTGCTCATCCTCGGCGGCCTGCTCCAGGTCCTGCTGGTCCGCCACCACGGGCCGGAGGCGCGCAAGGCATAGGGGACCGAACAGGGGACAGTTATGATATTATGACATTCTCATCCAAGCCGGGAGAATGTCATAATATCATAACTGTCCCCTCCCTTGTGTCCCCTCCATCCGCTACACGTAGCTGATGCCGGGGTTGGGGAGGGGCAGCGGGAGGGCGGTGCGCAGGATCGTGCCCAGGGCGCCGTCCGCGCGCAGGCCGGGGGGCCGGTCGCGGTGCGGCTCCCCGAAGAGGAGCTGGGCCATCGCGTCCCGCCCCGCATCGAGCCGGGTGCGGCCCTGGGCCAGGAACAGCCGCAGGTTGTGCTCGCCGCCGGTGAGTTTGCGCGCGGTCGGCCCGGCGCGCTTGACCAGCAGCGGCTTGAGCCGGCCGATGAGCCGTTCGAGGTTGATGATGGCGATCGAGTCGTACACGGGGACGCGGTGCTCGCCCAGGTGGCGGCCGGAGAGCAGCGCGAGGCACTCCCGGTCGTGCGGTGCGACCGACAGCTCGATCAGCCGCTTGTTCCACTCCTGGCAGGCGGCGTGCAGCGCGGCGAGCAGGTCGGTCCGGGAGCCCCCCGCCTCGATCACGTTGAGCCGGCCCGCGTGCGGGCCGCCCTCCTTGCGGTTCACGCCGGCCACGAAATACGCGGTCACCCGGCCCGACGCCTCGGCCACGTAGAACCGGGCGGGGGTCAGCGCGGCCCAGCCGGCGCGGAAGACCCGGCGGAAGTCCGCGTCGGGGCGCAGGATCCGGACCGGCTCGCGCGCGTGCATCTGGGCCACCAGCCGCAGGTCGCCCCCGTGCGCCGCGCGCACCGTAACGTCGGGGTGGGCGAAGATCCGCAGGGCGGAGGGCGCCAGGGTGAAGTGCAGGTGCCGGCCCACCGGGGAGGCCCCGATGCGGCGGTAGAGGTCGCGGTTGCCGGAGATGTAGTACAGGTCGATCCCCTCGCGATCGTGCCGGAGTTTCAGGAAGTCGATCAGCCGGGTGGCCAGCCCCTTGCCGCGGTACCGGGGATCCGTGACGACCGCGCTCATCAGCCCGATCGGGATCCGGATGCCCTGGATGGAGATCGACCGCTTCGTGACGCCCACGTGCGACACCACCCGGCCGTCCTCGACGAGGACCCAGAGGTTGCGGCGGTTCTCCGGGCCCAGGTGCCACGGGAACAGCGATTCCATCCCGCGTTTCCAGGTCGCGCCCATGAAGGCGTGATTCACCAGCCGCAGGAGCCCCTGGTATTCGGACGGCCGGACCTGGCGCGGACCCTCGATCATGCCGTCATCCTCCCATACGGGTCAGGCCAGGTCCACGGGCGCGCCCCGCCGGACCGATTCCGCCTCCGCGAGGCACAGGGCCAGCGCTTCGCGCGCCACGGCGGGGGCGAGGGCCCCGGGGTCGGCCCCCGTCGCGATCGCATCCACCACGCGCTGGATCTGGTCCGTGAACGAGTCCACGTCGGTGCGCGCCGGGAGGGCGGGCCGGTCCACCGACCCGTCCGCGCCCCAGACGGTGAGCGGGACGCCGTCCAGGTCGAACCCGACGGTCGCGCGCTCCAGGTACAGCTCGAACCCGTGGGTGAACGGGCGGCCCGCGGCGCTGATCGCGCCGGCCTGGGCGGTCACCATGAGCCGCGGATCGGCGAACGTGTACTGGGTGTTCACGTAGTCGAGCAGGCCGTCGCCCACGGTCACGCCGCGGGAGGCCACCCGGACCGGGGTCCCGAACAGCAGCCGGATGAAATGGGTGTCGTGGATGTGGAGGTCGATTCCCATGCCCCCGTACGTGGCCAGCCGCCGGGGATCGGGCGGACCGTCCGCCCGGGCCACCAGCCGCTTGAACCGGGCGCCCAGCGGGGCGCCCCACCGGCGCGAGGCCGCCGCCTCCAGCGCGAACGCGAATTCGGCCCGGAAGGGGAGGACATGCGCGACGAAGAGCTTCCGGCCGTGGCGGGCGGCGGCCGCCAGCATGGCATCGGGGTCGGCCAGATCGAGGGCGAGGGGCTTTTCGACGAAGACGTGCTTGCCGGCGGCGAGCGCCGCCTCGGTGACCGGCCGGTGCAGCGGGTTGGGCAGGCAGACATGGACGAGGTCCACGCCGGGGTCGGCGACCAGGGCGTCCACCGTGGCGTGGGCGCGCACGCCGGCCAGGTCCTCCTGCGCGCCCCGCGGCCCGTAGTTGCCCTGGAGCATGGTCCAGTCCCCGGCGCGCTTGCGCGCGTCGGCCGAGGCGATCGCGCCC
>CAYNUZ010000036.1:0-14932 GCA_964400385.1 uncultured bacterium
CCAAATTCATGGAGGCAACAAAGGCGCATCAGCAGGGAAGGCTGGCGGACGCCGGGGCGGTCCGGCGGTTCCGGCCGCCGGACCCGGACGATCCGGCCCGGCTGGCCTCGCTGCGGGAGGCGGTGCACCGGTTCCAGGGCCGGCGGGCGGTGGTGTTCTGCACCCACGATGCGTTCGAGTGGCCGCACTACCTGCGGGGCGGCATGGAGGAGCTCTTCGCGGACTGGGTGGAGGAACCGGGGCTCGCGCTGGAGCTGGCGGACCTGGCCTCGGACTGGAAGATGCGCCTGATGCGCCACGCCATCCGGGCGGGGGCCGACGCGGTCGTTTCGGGCGACGACTACGCCGCCGGAACCGGGCCCGTGATGAGTCCCGCGCACTTCCGGCGGTTCATCCTGCCCTTCCTCAAGCGCACGGTGGATGCCGCGCACGCCCTTGCGGTCCCGTTCATCAAGCATACGGACGGCCGCCTCTGGCCGATCCTGGAGGACCTGGTGGGGGCGGGAATTGACGCATTGGACCCCATCGAGCCCAAGGCCGGCATGGACATCGGGGCGGTCAAGGCCGCGGTCGGGGACCGGATCGCGCTGGTCGGCAACCTGGACTGCTCGGCGCTGCTGCCCCATGGCTCGGTGGCGGACGTGGAGGAGGCGGTCAAGGAGACCATCGCCAAGGCGGCGCCGGGCGGCGGGTACATCCTGGCCTCGTCCAACACGATCCATCCCGCCGTGAACCCCGACAACTACCACGCCATGGCGGCGGCCGCCCGCCGGTGGGGAACCTATCCGCTGGACGAGGCGATGGTGCGCGCCTACCGCGGCCGGGACTACATGGCCCGCTGGAGGACGTGAGGGGGCCGGATCGCTGACGGGGGTCATCCCGTCCCGGCGCCGGCCGGGCGCATCATGGGCGGATGCAGGCGGATGCGTGGACCGGACACCCGGTCATCCAGGGAGGGATGGGCGCGGGAGTGTCGCACTACGGGCTGGCCAATGCGGTGGCGCGCGCGGGGGGGTTCGGCGTCGTGTCGGGAACCGCCCTTGACTCGATCCTGGTGCGCCGGCTCCAGGACGGCGACCCCTCCGGGGACGTCCGCGCCGCGCTGGAGCATTTCCCCGGCCGCGCCGTGGCGGACCGGATCGTCGGGAGCTACCTGCATCGGCGCGCGGGCGGGCCGCGGGCCCCGTACCGGCCGGCGGTCTTCCCGGCCCTGGCTCCCGACGGCCGGGGCGGCTTCGCGTTCAAGGACCCGCACCTGGCGGACCTCGTGGTCGCCGCCAACTTCGTCGAGGTCTGGCTGGCCAAGCGGGGGCACGACTGTCCGGTGGGGATCAATTACCTCTACAAGATCCGGTGGCCCACCCTGCCCTCGCTGTACGGGGCGATGCTGGCGGGCGTGGATGTTGTCCTCATGGGGGCGGGATTTCCGGCGGAGGTCCCGGGCGCGCTGGCGGCCCTGGCGGCATCCCGTCCGTGCACCATCCCGCTCCCGGTCCTGGACGGGACGCCGCGGCCCCTGGCGTTCGATCCCGGCCGGGTGGTGTCCGCGTGCCCGGCGCTGGTCGTCCCGGCGTTTGTCGGGATCGTCTCCAACCACCTCGGCGTCAAGGCGCTGCCCGCCGCCGACGGCTACGTGCTCGAGGGCCACGAGGCCGGCGGCCACAACGCGCCGCCGCGGTCGAAAGAGGTCTCCCCGGACGGGGAGCCGGTGTACGGCGGGAAGGATGAGGTCAATTTCGACCTGCTGCACATGCTGCTGGCGCAGAACGCCGTCAGGCGCGGCCGGCCCGTCCAGCCCTTCTGGCTGGCGGGAGGATACGCGGGCGGGCTGGCCGCGGCCCGGCGGCGGGGCGCCCGGGGTGTGCAGGTCGGGACCCCCTTCGCCTTCTGCCGGGAATCCGGGATCGCGCCGGCGCTCAAGCGGCAGATCCTCGTCGAGATCATGGCGGGCGGCCGCCCGGTGACCAGTGCGACCGCGTCCCCGAGCGGGTTCCCCTTCAAGGTGTTCCGCAGCCCCGGGACCCTGGGGGACCCGGCGGTCTATGCGGCCCGGCGGCGGGCGTGCACCCTGGGCTACCTGTTCGAGGTGGCCGACGCCGAAGGCGCCACCCGGTGCCCCGCGGAAGCGGTCGAGAACTTCGTGGCGAAGGGGGGAACCGCGGCGGACGCCGCGGGGAGGATGTGCCTGTGCAACGGACTGCTCGCCACCATCGGCCTCGGCGCGCCGGGCGAGCCGCCGCTGGTGACCGCGGGCGCCGACCTCGCCCCGGTCAGGGCCCTGGTCGGCCGGCACGGCCTGGACTACACCGCGGCCCAGGTGATGGCGTACATCGTCGAGCGGGCGGGGACCGTCGCGCCCGCCTCCGCCTGACCCGGCAGGCTGACGGCGGTCACGCCCCGGGGTGTCCGTGGGTCATGGCGGGCGGGTGCCGGGTGCGCGACGGTGGGGGTGGAAGCGGACCGCCCCGACGGGATGGCAGCCAATCTGCCGGACACAAGGAACACTGCGGGGCGCCGTGGACGGTCTGGTGTTGAGCACGTGTCGGATCGTCGGCCCGACGCCGATGGGGGCTAGGGCCGGAGGAGGGTTGCGTCACCCTGATGTCTTGACGACCGGGTTCATGCCGGACGGGACCCACCCGGCCGGCCGCAGTGGATCGGCAGGCGGCACGCAAGCGGGCAGCGCATGGGAACATTGGCGCCCGACCGCCTGCCCCGCGCGCGCCGTCAGGCCCCCTGGATCGTGACCAGGCCGCCGCGGTGGGGCCGGCGTCCCCGCCGGAAGCCGCAGGCAGGGACCCCGGCAGGCCGGGCGAGGAGCCTCCGCGCCAGATCGATCCCCCGCGCGAAATCGAAGCCGCGATCCCGCAGCCGGAGCACGAAGTCGTGCAGGAACCCCGGGTCCTGTCCCTCGGTCTCGGCGTGGGCCGTGAAGATGCACGGGTCCTGGTCCGCCGCCTCCTCCACCAGCCGGTCCAGGATCCGGGCGCGGGGCGCCGTCCCCAGGAGTTCGTCGAGCGTCGGGAGGGTGGTGGGGAGTTCCAGGGCGCGGAACGTCGTGCCGGAGGCGGACGGAACATACGGGGCGGTGCCGCGCGTGTCGGCGTGGTAGAGGAGGCCGGCCTCGTCCATCACCCGGAAGGAGTGCGGGGTGGCCTGCCACCCCGGCGCGGCCGACGAGAGCGGCGGCCTGCCGAAGACCCCCCGGTAGGCCTCCACGGCGCGGCCGAACGCGGCACGGGTCTGCGCGAGGGTCATGCGATGCAGGTGGTCGTGCCATGCGACGTGGTCCCAGGCGTGGATCCCGACCTCGTGCCCGCGCCGCGCCATCTCGCGCAGGAGCGCGGGCGATCCGGAGCCCACCGGGCGGGCGGGCAGCAGGGTCCCGGACAGGATGGTCCGCCAGCCGTAAAGCGTCAACGCCCGCGTCCGGAGCATCTTCGCGAGGAACCCCCGCTGGGTCAGGGCCCGGAACACCGCCCGGCCGGACCGGTCCGGACCCATCACCACGAAGAAGGAGGCCTTCACGTCCACGGTGTCCAGGACGCGGAGCAGGCGGGGGACGCCCTCCCCCAGGCCCCGGTGGGTGTCCACGTCGATCTTGAGGACGGCGGTGCGCCGCTTCCCGGCCATCCCCCATCATGGTCATGACCGTTCTCCGGGTGCGCTGACCGGGATCAGTCCGGCCGGGTATGGGACACTGGGGACCATGCAGGCGACCTTCGTCAGTTTTCCCGGGCCGGGCCGGGTGGAGGTCCTCACGGAAGAGGTGTCCGCCGGCGACCTGGGGCCGCTGGAGGTCCTCGTCCGGAGCGAGACCTCGATCATCAGCGCGGGGACCGAGCTGGCCCGGCTGCACGGCCGGGACACCGAGCCGATGACGTGGCCCTACCGGCCCGGCTACGGGGTGATCGGCCGGGTCGAGGCCGTCGGGGCCGGTGTCGGGGATTTCAAGGCCGGGGACCGGGTGTTTTTCGCCGGCAAGCACGCCTCCCTCCAGCGGTTCCAGCACGGCCAGGATCACCAGTGGGGCCGGCTCTATCCGGCGCCCGATTCGCTCGATGCGGTCGTGGCCGCCTTCGGGTGCATGGCCGAGATCGCGCTGACCGCGCCGGCGATTACGGAGCTCACGCCCGGCGACACCGTGGCCGTCTTTGGGCTCGGGCTGGTCGGCAACCTCGCCGCCCAGATGTACCGGATTGCGGGCGCGCGGGTGATCGGGCTGGACCCCATCGAGGCGCGCTGCGCCCTGGCCCGGAAGGTGGGAATCGATGAGGCCGTCGGCGTTCCTCCGGCCGAACAGGCCGCTGCGGTCAGGAAGCTCACCGGCGGCCGCGGGGCCGATGTCACGGTGGATGCGGCCGGCCATGCCGCGGTCATCCGGACGGCCGTGACGGCGACCCGCAAGTACGGCCAGGTGGTCCTGCTGGGGACACCGCGCGAGGCCGTGCAGGGAAATCTGGCGGAGGTCTTCGTGGACATTCACCGCGACGGCCTGGTGGTGCGCGGTGCGCACATGTGGCGCTGGGAGGCCGCGGAGGGCAAGACCCTCAAGCGCACGGTCCCGTGGGCCTTCGCCACCGTCTTCCAGTACCTCGCCTCCGGCCAGCTCAAGGTGCGCGAGCTGGCCAGCCACGTGATCCCGCCCTCCGGTGCCCCCGATGCCTACCGCGGGCTGGTGGAGGAGCGCGACAAGTATGTGGCGGCCATCATTGACTGGCGGAAACTAGCCTGATTCCTGGCTTTCGCCTGCCGCGCGAGCACGGTGGCTGGACGATGTGGCTGGCGGCAATCGCAGCCGGGGCGGTGCACGCCCTGGCGCACGGGGCGTCTCCCGGCGAATCGGCCGTCCTCGCCGCCGGACTTCTGATGCTCTATGCCGCGGGGGATTGGGTGCAGAGTTCGGTGGCGCATCACTTTGCCCTCGCGTATCGTGGGCGATCCGATCCGCATGCCCGGACCGGTTACCACCTGCTGGTGGGCGGTGCGACGCTGGCCGGAGCCTCCGGTGTGAAGAGCGTCGGACTGACCTGGAGCTTCGTGGTGTTGGCTGCCCTCGTTCCGGCAATTCTCGCCGGATGGCTGCGGGCCGCCCTCCCGCCCTTTGACCGGCGGCTCCTCGGTCTTTCCAGTTTCGCCCTGTCCGCGCCGGCATTCCTGTTCGGCGCGCTTGCCGCCCCCCGGTGCCTGCGATGCGCGACGGCCTTTTGGTCGTTACCCGCGATCGGTTATCCGGTTCTGACGCTCCTGATCTCCACCCGGTTGCCCGCTCCGCCGGTGACCGTGAAACGGCTCGGCTGGTTGGCGGCCGCGCTCACCGTCCTCCTCGCCGCCTGCTGGGTGGCCCTCTTCCGATAACGTCCTTCCGCCCGAAGGCTGACCATCGTCAGCATGGCGGGGTGTCCGTGCCCGTAGGCCCCGCAGGATGACGGGTGCTGGAATGACCGTATGGCCCGGATGATCGAGTCCTTCGACGACGCCCCCTTCCTGGTGATCTGGGAGGCGACCCGGGCGTGCGGGCTGGCCTGCCTCCACTGCCGGGCCGAGGCGATCCTCCGGCGCGATCCGCGCGAGCTGACGACGGACGAGGCCCGCGCCATGGTGGACCAGGTGGCCTCCATGGGCCGCCCGCTCTTCGTCGTGACCGGGGGGGATCCGCTCATGCGCGTGGACCTGCGTGAGGTGATCCGGCACGCGGTGGCCGCGGGGCTGCGGGTCGCCGTCACCCCCAGTGCCACGGCCCGGCTCGACGCCGACGCGCTCGCGGAGCTGCAGGCCGACGGCATCGCGCGGATCGCCCTCTCGCTGGACGGGCCGGATGCCCCGGTCCACGACCGGTTCCGGGGGGTGCCCGGGACGTTCGACCGCACGCTGGCCGCGGCGGGCGAAGCGCGCCGGCTCGGGCTGCCGCTCCAGGTCAACACGACGGTCACGCCGCACAACCTCGGGATGATCGAGGCGATGGCCGCGCTGGTGGCGGACCTGGGCGCGGTGCTCTGGAGCGTCTTCTTCCTGGTGCCGATCGGCCGCGGGAAGAACCTCGGATGCCTCGACGCCGACCAGTTCGAGGCGGTCTTCGCCCGGCTCGGCGCGGTGGCCCGGACCGCCCCGTTCGACCTCAAGACCACCGAGGCGCCCCATTACCGGCGCTGGCTCGCCCAGCACGGGATGCTGGGCCGGCCCACGGCGGTGGCCGACCGGGGCGAGGGACTGCGCGTGCGCGGCGGGCTGGGCGACGGCCGCGGGTTCGTCTTCGTCTCGCACACCGGGGACGTCTTTCCCAGCGGCTTCCTGCCGGTGGCGGCGGGGAACCTCCGGCAGTCCACGCTGCCCGACCTGTACCGGCACCACCCGATGTTCACGGCACTGCGCGATCCGTCCGGGTTCTCCGGCAAGTGCGGCCGGTGCGAATTCCGCTTCCTGTGCGGCGGGTCCCGCGCCCGCGCCTGGGCGGTGACCGGGGACTGGCGGGGCTCGGACCCCGCCTGCCGGCACCAGCCGGCCGCGCTTCAGGCGGCGGCCGCGGGCTGATCCTCGGCCGGGACCGGGAAGCGCCACCGGAAGTCCGGCTCCAGCCCGAGCGTCCGGAGCCGGGGAACGTGGACCGGGGCGTCGTAGGAGTGCACCGGGAACTGTCCGGCCGCGGTTCCGCTCGTGTACCCCCCGGGTGTCGTCGAGCAGTTCAGCGTGAACAGGCAGCCGCCGCCCGCCGCCAGCCGCACCATCAACTCCCAGGGCTCCCGGGTGCTCACGAACGGCCGCGTCGCGGGGGCGAAGAGGGTATGCACCGCCACGGCCCGCAGGAGCTCGGCGTCGGTCGGGAGATCGTCCGAGGTCGTCAGCGGCGCGCCGGGTGCGGGCTTGAGCCGCGGCAGGCCCAGGATGGCGGGCGGGGCCCCGCAAGTCCGGCTGAGGTAGGCCTCATGCTGCATCAGCATGGCCCAGTCCCGCCGCCAGTCGGCCAGGCCGGAGAGGACCCCCAGCCCGACGTGCCGGATGCCGGCCTCCAGCATCCGCTCCCAGGTGTCGAGCCGGTACTCGAACCGGGACTTCTTGGCCCGGGTGGGGTGCAGGGCGGCATACCGCTCCCGGTCGTAGGTCTCCTGCCAGAGCACGGCGAACTCGACCCCGGCCGCGGCGAGCTTGCGGTATTCCCGCCGGCCGAGGCTCTCGGCGTTCAGCCCCACCATGCCGCCGCCCCGGTGCGAGAGGAGGCGCCGGACCAGCTCGACGTGCCGGCACATCGCGTCCGCCCGCACCTCGGGGTCCTCGGCATAGACCAGCTCGATGACCCGGAACCCCTTCTCGTCCATGAGGTACCGAGCTTCCCGCTCGAGCTCGGCATCGGAGAGGCGGCGGCGCGCGCCCCGCATCGCGGGATTGTTCGCCCGGAACGCGCAGTAGTGGCAGGACTCGACGCAGAAGCTCGTGACATACAGCGGGACCACCGCGTACACCCGCGAGGCGTGGCGGGCCTGGCGGCGGGCCGTGGCCCGGGCCTGGAGCAGCAGGTCGAGCGTCCCGGCTGACCGGTCGGCGGCCCAGAGCAGGCGGGCTACCGCGGGGTTGCCCGAGAGCCCGCCGGCCAGCGGATCCTGCGCGGGGTCGGCCCAGGTCCCCGTCTCCTCCCAGGCGGCGGCGTGACGGGCGGAGAACATCTCAGCGCGCCACCGGGACGCCCGCCCGCACGACCCGGTCCCAGTCCCAGGCGGGGGCGATCGTGCCCCCGGGGGGCACGACCAGGAACTCCGTGTCGTCCCACGGTCCCTGGACCAGCCGGCGCAGCAGCCCCAGGTCGCCCGGCACCACCGCGCATGTGCGGTGCCCGACCGCCGCCTCGAGGGCGCAGCGCGCGAGGCACTCGGGCCGGTCGGTCTCGGGGACCGCGATGTAGACCAGGGCGTCCCGGCCGTCGCCGGGCGGCGCCAGGTGCATCGCCTCCCAGATGTCCCGAGCATCCTCCTCGCCGTACCGGGCCACGAGCTCGTCCCGCGTGGGCCCGGTCCCGGTCTCGCTGCCGGCGCGGATGGCCGAGCCGTCAGCCGAGGCATACCCGGCCGAGGAGTACGGGGTGCTCGGTGCCGCGCGGAAGAGCTGCTCGAACCGGCGGCGGGAGCCGAGAAAGAGGGTGGCACAGTCGTGCGCGCGGGGGAGGACCAGCGGGATGCTCCGGGCCGTCAGCCCCGCCGTCCCGTTGCCGCACAGGCCATACCCGAGCAGGACCGCGTCCCAGCCGCCGCCGTCCGCGGCGTCGATCCGGTCCTGGAGCAGGCGGCGCAGCCGGTCGGGCCGGTCGTGGGCCGACTTCGCGAGGTAGTCCCCCTCGACCCGGTGCGGCCCCCCGCCGAGGCAGGCCTCGATCTCCCGGACGATCACCTCGCAGGCGATCAGCTTGTAGCGTGCCATCGGCCCCAGCATGGCCCTGCCGTGATCCCGGCGGGCATGATCGGAGTCAGCGTCAGGGAAAATCCGTCAGGGAGCGACCCTGATGGGCGTCATGTGCCCGGGTGAGTCCGGACAGCTACGGTAGGGGCATGCTCCTGGTCCTGGCCCTCCTCCTGTCCGGCCCGGCCCCCGCCGCCCCCGGCGCGTCCCCCCTTCCGGGAGGGCGGACCGGGATTCCGGCCGTGCGGCGGCTGATCCTGGTGCCCGCGGACCTGGGGGCAACCGGGGTGGATGTCTCCGGGTATCCCGCGGAGCACCAGCGGACCTACCGCGAGCTCGTCCAGACCAAGTGCGCCATCTGCCACACGCCGGCACGGGCGCTGTTCGCCCCCTACCTCGAGCTGCCGGAGGCGGACTGCGGGGCCTTCGTCCGGGCGCATCCGCAGGCGGACCCGGAAGTCCTGGCGGTGGGACCCCATGTCTGGCGGGCCTACATCAAGAAGATGTGGCGCCGGCCGCCGTGCTGCAACCTGTGTCCCACCTTCACCCGGGACGAGGCGGAGCGGATCTGGCGATTCCTGGTGTACGACTCGATCCGGCGCAAGACGGGCGATCAGGCCCCGGCCTGGGCCGCCTGCCGGCGCGGTCTCATCACACGATTCCAACAACAACAGCAGGAGGAAGGATCATGACAACGTTGACGGCCCTGGCCCTGACGCTCGCGGCGTCGCGCGTTCCCGCGGCGGAATCCCCGAATCTTTCGTACGTCCCGGCCATGCCGCCGCCGGTCACCCGCAAGGTGCCGGCCGTGGTGCACGTGGACCTGGTGGCGAAGGAGTTCAAGGGACTGCTGGCGGAGGGCCTGACGGAGCCGACGGAGTACATGTTCTGGTCCTTCAACGGGCACGTGCCGGGGCCGGTCATCCGCGCCCGGGTGAACGACACCCTGGAGCTCCGGATCAGCAACGAGGCGTCCAGCAGCATGGACCACAACATCGACCTGCATGCGGTCAGCGGGCCGGGGGGCGGGGCCAAGGTCACCCTGGTCAAGCCGGGGCAGTCGAAGACCGTGCGGTTCAAGCTCCTCAACCCGGGCCTGTACATGTACCACTGTGCCGCGCCCCCCGTCACCGACCACATCGCCAACGGCATGTACGGCATGATCCTGGTCGAGCCGGAAGCCGGGCTTCCGGCGGTGGACCACGAGTACGCCGTGGTGCAGAGCGAGTTCTACACGAAGGAGGAGCGCGAGGAGGAGGGCCTGGTCCACTTCGACCACGGGAAGGCGCTGGCCGAGGACCCCACGTTCGTAGTCTTCAACGGGCGGGTCGGCGGGCTGCAGGGCGAGCGGCAGCTCACGGCGAAGGTGGGCGAGACCGTGCGCGTCTATTTCGTCAACGCCGGCCCCAACCTGACCAGCGCCTGGCACATCATCGGGATCATCTTCGACCGGCTGTGGGCGATGGGCGGCGTCGGCGCCGAGCCGCTGCGCAACATCCAGACCACGTCGGTCGCGCCGGGCGGCGCGGCGATCGCGGACTTCAAGGTCCAGGTGCCGGGCGACTACACGGTGGTGGACCACTCGATCTTCCGGCTCGAGAAGGGCGCGGTGGGCATCCTGCACGTGGAGGGCGCGGAGAATACGGAGATCTACCCGCACGTGGCGCCCGAGAAGAAGGCCGAGTAACCGGACCGCGGCGGTTCCGTCCGGCCCGGCCGGGCGGGGCGCCCGCAGCGGCCGGAGCACGGAGGGAGGACCATGGTGACTACACTGGGCCGGCGCTGGGTCAACTGGAAGATGGACGGCTACGTGAAGGGCTTCATCCTGGCGTCGCTGGGCTGGCTGGCAACGGGGGTGACGCTGGGCCTGGGCATGGCGGTGCATGACGCCGTGTCTCCCGGGGCGGCGAACTGGACATGGCTGCTGCTGCCGTCACATACGCACGTCATGACGGTCGGATGGGTGTCCATGATGATCTTCGGAGTGGGCTACCACATGATCCCGCGGTTTTCCGGGGTCCTGGTGTGGTCGCCCCGGCTGGCGTGGTGGCACCTGGCGCTGGCCAACCTGGGGCTGCTCGGGATGGCCACGGGATTCTGGCTGGACCGGTTCCAGGAGGATCGGTGGGGTGGCCTCCTGGGGGCGGGTGGCACGGTGCAGGCGGTTGCGATGCTCCTGTTCATCGTCAACATGCTGGTGACTATCTGGACGGCGGGGGCGCCCCGCGCATCCGCGGTGCCGCTGGGCAAGCCCCTGGCCGAACGGCTGGCGCGTCGGGAAGCCGGCGCCTCCCCGGCGTCCATCACGGCGGGGCACACGCCGGCCCAGGTGTTGGCCGCCCATCCGGGCGTCCTGCCGGTGTTCATGGGATTCGGGTTCGGCGGGCTGGCCGATCCGGAGCACGTGCGGACCATGGGCAGCCGGATCACCCTGGCGCAGGCCGCGGCCCGCCATGGCGTGGATCCGGTCGCCCTGGTGCGGGCCTTGAACCAGGCCGCCGGAATCGCCGCCGGTCCGGTTCCGGCCGGGCTTCGCCCCCTGCCGGTCCACCGGCCGGCCGCCGGGGTCGAGCCCTGTTGCCCGGAATGCGCCGGGCACGCCTCCCACCCGGAGTCCTGACCCCGGTCAAGGTCGGTCACGCTCCCCGGTCATGGGGGCCGGCGTCCCGCCCGCGCCATCATCGGGGCAGGAGCGGCAATGGCGTCGCTCCGGAACCGCTTCCCACGACGGGAAGAAAGCGAGGCTGGCGATGAACACGAACGAGCGGTCGAACGGATGCGAGCGGTGCGGCCGGCACGAGCCGGTGACGTACGTCCATTGGATGTTCCTGTGCGGCGAGTGCCGGATCGAGCTCACCCGCGAGCAGGAGCAGGAGGCCCAACATGCCCGCCTGATGGCCGAACTGGAGCGCACGGCCGTGCAGGAACCGCGCGTGACGGCGAATCGCAAACCGGCCTTGCGCGCGCCCTGAACCGCGGGTCCGGTGCCGGGGGTCACACCGCTTCCCCGTCCGGCGTCACAAAGAGATCCATCCTTCCGGCATTGCCGGTGCGCCGCTCCCGCGGTGTGATGGACCCGGAACGGACCGAAGGTCGAGGATCCGTCCAGGAGGCAGGTCGCCATGATGCGGCTGGTCTTGAATCTCCCCGCTGGCATGACGTTCGAGGAAGTGGTGGACGGGCTGGCCCACGCCGGGTGGAAGGTGCTGACCCTGCCCCCCGAGCTGCATCAGCTTTATCCGGGGTACTGGGTGGCGGCCCGGGCCATCATCTTCGACCACCTGAACAAGGCCAGACAGGGGGCGGCCGGCTCGGCGCAAGCGGAACACGAAATCGAGCTGGTGGACACGCGCGACTTGGACGGGTTCGTGGCCGCCCTGGCGGACGCGATCATGCGTCGCCTGGAAGGCGCGCATTGCGGGACCTGCGGAGTGGAGTGTGCTGCCACGCACCTGCCGGAAGCGCTCCGGCACGCGCTTGAGCTCTACCGCAAACCGGAGGAGGGTCCGGCGAACGCGGGAATCGCTCCGCCCTCCCGGGAGACCCGGCAGACCGGGGCGCCCAGCCATGTGCCGTGATGATGCAATCCTGGCCAGCTTGGCGGGCCCCGAACGGTCTCCGCCTGGGACGACGTGTCCGGCGAACTTCTGATCGGGAGGCAGGCGAACTGAATCCGGAACCTGAAGACAGCGTGAGCACGTGCTGACGGAGGTGGGTCATGAACCAAATGCTGCCGTGGAGCCCGATGTTCGACATCATGAAGTGGCGGGGGGGCATGGACGAGATGTTCCGCGACATGGTTTCGGAAGTGTCCGGTCCGGAAGGCCGTGACCTGCTCTCGGGGAAATGGATGCCGGCGGTGGACATCGAGGAGACGGACCAGGAGTTTCTGGTGAAGGCGGACCTCCCGGGCATGGCCGAGAAGGACGTGACGGTGACCCTGGAGAACAATATCCTGAGCCTGCGCGGCGAGCGCAAGCACGAGTCCCGGTCAGGGAGCAACGGACAGCGGCGGGTCGAACGCAGCTACGGGTCGTTCGTCCGCTGCTTCATGCTGCCGTCCACCGGCGATGCGGACCATGCCAAGGCGGTCTTCAAGGACGGGGTGTTGACCGTCAGCGTACCCAAGCGGGCGGAGGCGAAGGCCAAGGGGATCCCGATCAAGACGGGGTGACGGCCGTGCCATTGCGGTCGGGGCGGTCGGACCGGGTGGTCCACGCCAACATCCGGGAGTTGCTGCGGTCCTTCATGCGGACCGGGCGGATCGGCCGGAACCGGCCCGCGACGCCGGAGGCCGCCTGCCGCATGGCGGTGGCGATCGCGTTTCGCAAAGCGGGCAGGACCCGCCGGGCCCGGGCGGCGGCGTGACAGCGGGGCGGTCGCCGCCCGGGGAGGAGCGGTCATGGGAGCGAACAGGATCTTCGGAGTGACGGGCATGAGCGGGATCGTCACGGGCGGTGCGGCGGGGATCGGGTTTGCCATCGCGCGCCGGTTGGCGGAGGCGGGGGCCCATGTCCTGCTCGCCGATCTGGACGAATCGGCGGCCTCCAGGGCGGCTTCCCGGATGACCGGCGCCGTCCGGGTCAAGGCGATGGGCGTGGACGTGGCGGCGGACGGGGCGGGCGACCGGATGGCGGATGCGTGCGTGCGCGAATTCGGGGGCCTGGACTTCATCGTCAACAACGCCGGCATCTATCCGATGAAGCCGATGATGCAGATGGCACCGGAACTGTTCGACACGGTCTACCGGGTCAACCTGCGGGGGCTGGCATTCGCCGCGAAGGCCGCGGCCGCGCGCATGATCGCGGCGGGCAAGGGTGGCCGCATCGTGAATATCGCCTCGATCGACAGCGTGCATCCCTCGATGGTGGGGCTGGCCGCGTACGACGCATCGAAGGGCGGCGTCCTCATGTTCACCAAGAGTCTGGCCCTGGAGCTGGCCCCGCACCGGATCCTGGTCAACGCCATCGCCCCCGGTGGCATCGCCACGGAAGGGACGGCCCGTCCGTTGCAGGGTTCGGGGATGTCGCCCGCGCAGATGAAGGCGATGCTGGACCAGTTCGCGAAGGCGATCCCGCTCGGCCGCATGGGGGAACCGGATGACATCGCGAAGGTCGCGCAATTCCTCCTGTCCGACGCGGCGGGATACATGACCGGGTCGCTGGTGGTGGTCGACGGGGGATCCTTGATCGGCTGAGAGGAGGTGTTCCATGTCCACGGTGATGGCCTGGGTTCGGCACGAGGGCGAGGCGGCCCGGTTCCGCGAGGGGGTGTGGCGCATCCTGGATCCAAAGATCACGCTGGCATCCGTGGCCTCGATGGCGTTGGGGGCGGCGCTGGCGGCCCATGACGGCCCGTTCGCATGGGGCTGGTTCGTGGCCTGCGCGTTGGGAATCTTCGGCGTCGAGGCAGGGAAGAACGCGGCGGGCGAATGTGTGGACTGGCAGTCCGGGGCGGACGGGGGCGTCGCGCTGGAAGACCGCAGTCCGTTCTCGGGGGGGAAGCGTGTGCTTGTGGACCGGTTGCTGACGCCTGAGCACACCTGGGCCATGGCATGGGCCGGATTCGGACTCGGCATCGCCACCGGCCTGGCGATCATGGTGTGGCGCGAACCGCGCGTGCTCTGGGTCGGCCTGGTCGGTCTGGGCCTGGCGTGGGCCTATCATGGCGCCCCGATCCGGTTGTCCTACCGCGGTCTGGGCGAGCTGGCGGTTGTCGTGGTCTATGGCCCGCTGATCGCCGGCGGCACCTATCTGGTCCAGCGGGCCACCTGGCCGGCGTCCGTCACCTGGTCGGCGGTTCCGCTGGGGCTCCTGATCGGCGCGTTCCTGTGGATCAACGAATTTCCCGACCTGCGCGCCGACCTGGCCGCGGGCAAGAATACCCTGGTCGTCCGCATCGGCCGGCCCGCCGCGGCGCGGGTCTTCCTCCTCCTGCAGGCGGCCGGATTCGCGGGCCTGCTGGCCCTGCCCTGGCTGGGCGTGCCGCCGGGAGTGCGGTGGGGCCTCCTTGGCCTGCCGGCGGGCGTAGCGGCCGCGGCCCGGCTGCTCCGCCATCCCGATCACACGCCGAGCATCATCCCGGCCCAGGCGCTGACCCTTGCCGCGTTCGTGTTGTCGGCCGCAGGGTCGGCCGCCGGGATCCTCTTGGGATAGTCAGCCGACGGGGCGTGTCAACGCTCGACGGGGAGCCCAGCCGCCAGCCATCCGGCATACCCGTCGGCGAGGTCCCAGACGCGGGCGAACTTGAGGTCCGCCAGGGCCGCGCAGGCGGTGGCCGACCGGCGGCCCCGCTGGCAGTGGACGAGATAACACGCCTCCGGGTCCAGGCGGGCGGCGCGGTCGCGGAAGCCCGGCCCGGTGACATCCAGGTTCACCGCCCGTGGCAGGTGCCCCACGGCAAATTCCTCGGGCGTGCGGACATCCAGGATCACAAGGGATCCGCCCAGGGAGGCGACCAGTTCCGCTCCGGCGGCGGCATCCAGGTGCGGATAGGGGTGCGCCGCCACCCCGCCGCCCGCGGTGACGGCGGCCGGCGGCGGGCCCTC
>CAYNUZ010000037.1:0-14874 GCA_964400385.1 uncultured bacterium
CGCGGCCACGTAACGGCGGCCGAGGGTCGCGAGGACCAGCGTCGCCAGCGCCGCCTGGAACAGGGGGGAACCCGGGTGCGCGCCGTGGGCGTGCATTCCGGCGAGGTGCGCGCCCAGCGAGGCCGTGAACGCCGTGGCCGCCCAGGCCAGTTCGAGGCGTGCCCGCCGCGAAAATCCGGCCGGGGGAGGCGGGGCGGTTTCCGGCTCGGCCGTGTAGCCCAGCCCGGCGACCAGCGCGGCGATGGCGCCGGCGGAGGCGCGCCCCGGCTCGAAGGACACCTCCGCCCGGCGGGTCAGGTAATCCACGCGGGCCGCCCCGACCCCCGGGGAACGGGTGATGGCCTTCTCGATGGTGCGGGCGCAGGCCGCGCAGTGCATCCCGCCGACGGTGAAGGTGGTGGTGGTCACGGCTTCATTATCCTTTCTTCCCCAACCGCGGGGGGCCGCCTGTTGTTCCTGGTGAATGAGCTGAATCAGGCAGGCCCGCGGCGGGAATCGGATACACTTTTCGCATGACGACCCCGCGCGCCCTCGCGCCCGGCGCCACGCTGGGCATCGTGGCCCCGTCCTCCTGGGCCCGCGCCCGGAACCTGCGGCGCGGGGTAGCCCACCTCGAGCGGTCCGGGTACCGGGTCAAGCTGTTCTGTTCCCCGCATCTCACCTACGGGTACCTGGCCGGGCCCGACCGGGTCCGCGCCCGGCTGCTGGAGCGCGCGTTCGCCGACCCGGCGGTGGACGCGATCCTGTGCGAGCGCGGCGGGTACGGCGCGCTCCGGATGGTGGACCTCGTGGATTTCCGGATCATGCGGCGCCACCCGAAGATCTTCGTGGGGTATTCGGACATCACGGTGCTGCACATGGCGCTGTACACGCAGGCGAACCTGCGGACCTTCTACGGCCCCATGGTCGCGTTCCCCGCGCCAGCCTACACCTGGCGGTCGCTCTGGCGCGTCCTCTCGGACCCCCGGCCGGTCGGGCCGGTGCCGCTGCCTCCCGGCTGGCACCCGACGTTCCTCCGGCCCGGCCGCGCGACCGGCCGGCTGTTTGGCGGGACGCTCTCCCTGGTCTCGAAGCTGGTCGGCACCCGGTACCTGCCGGACCTCCGGGGTGCGATCCTCTTCCTGGAGGACGTGAACGAGAAGCCGTACAAGCTGGACGGGTACCTCGCGCATCTGCGGCTGGCGGGCGTCTTCGACTGCATCGGCGGGCTGGTCCTGGCCAACTTCAAGAACTGCCGGTCGCCCCGCGAATCCCTCTCCGTGGATGAGGTGTTCCGCGACTACTTCCGCCGGGCGCCGTACCCGGTCGCGGTGCACCTGCCTTTCGGCCACCTCAACCCGATGTTCACCCTGCCGCTCGGGGGTCGCGCCACGCTGGACGCGCGGCGCCGGAACCTGGTGCTGGAGGAGGGCGGGGTCCGGTAGTCCGGCCGGTTACAGGCTGCGCGCGGTGCGGTCCACGAGCCGGATCACCTCGTCCACCCGGCGGGCGGACCAGCCCGGCTGGATGTTGATCACGACCGACCGGCCGAGGAGGTCCAGGGTGCGCGGGCACATGTCCTTGCTGTACCGGATGGCGCGGCCGTTCGGGGTGGTCTTGTAGGGGTCCTGCCGCGGGTCGATGTGGCCGCGCTTGTTCAGGATCGGCCACCAGTTCTGGTAGATGTGCCGGTCCGATTCCAGGCTGCGGAACCAGGTGCCGCACCAGAACCCCTTTGCGCCCAGCGCGTCGCCGAGCCTGAGGGCCAGCGCGTGGGACTCGAGGCGCAGGATCACGACCTTGCCGCAGTCCCCCTTGAGGTCATGCACCGGCGCGGCCGGGCAGACGGGGTGCCCCGCCAGCGCCCCGTGAATCCGGCGCTTGATCCGGTTCATCCGGGTCAGCAACCCCGGCAGGCGATCCAGCTGGGCATTGAGCATCGCGCCGAGGATCTCGCTCATGCGGAAGTTGAGCCCCGCGAAATACCGCTCGTTCTTGAACCCGCGCATGCGCGGATCGAAGAAGTAGGCGCCGGAATCCTGGTACATCATGGCGCGCTCGAAATAATCCCGCCGGTTCACATGGACCGTGCCGCCCTCGCCGGCCGAGATCGTCTTGTAGTGGTTGTGGCTGAACGCGCTGGCGATGCCCCAGGCGCCGACCCGCTTCCCGCGCCACCGGCCGCCGGTGGCCTGGCAGCAGTCCTCGACGAGGTGCAGGCGTTTCCGGCGGGCGAGCGCGAGCAGCGGCCCGAGGTTGGCGATGAGGCCGATCATGTGCACCGGGATGATGGCCTTCGTGCGGCGGGTGATCTTGCGCGCCACGTCCGCGGCATCGAGGCCCAGCCCCTCGTCCACGTCGGCGACCACCGGGATGCCGCCGACGGCCAGGACCGCGAGCGGCGTGGCCATGAAGGTGTAGCCGGGGACGATCACCTCGTCGCCCTTGCCGATCCCCAGCGCCGACAGCGCGGTCATGAGCGACGCGGTCCCGCTGGTCGTGGCGATCGCGTACTTCGTCCCGATGAACCGGTTGAACCGCTGCTCGAACCGCTCCACCTCGCCGCGCCAGCCGTCGCTGGTCCGGCCGTACCGGAAGAGGAAGCCGCCGCGGATCACCTTCGCCACCGCCCGGATCTCGGGTTCGCCCATCGCGTAGGCCATGACTAAATCATACTCACTGGCGCGCCTTGACGTAGGCGGCGATGTCGGCCACGGGGGCGGTCCAGAACTCGTCGGAATGCGCCCGCAGGTGCGCGCACAGGGCGTCCAGTTCGGCCGTCCGGGTGTTGTGGTAGCCCGCGTCCGCCGCGACCTCGTGCCCGCAGAAGATGGCCCACCCGCCGGCCGCCGCCGCGGTGTCGAGGCGGGCCCGGTACCGGGGGAAGGTCCAGTCGTCGGAGAAGAACCCGGGGAGCAGGGCGAGGTCGCCGCCCACCGGGTGCGCGTGGGTCTCCCACAGGAACCCGCGGCCCGCCAGGAACATCCGGCCCACGAGCGGGACGTAACTCGTATGCGTCCGGCCCCGGCCGATGAACGTGAGCCCGCACGGGTAGGCGAACGTGCGCGGCACGACGCCGAGGAGCTGCTCGATCCGGGCGTTGGCGCCCCGCAACTCGGCTTCCATCCGTTCCAGCGTGAAGTCCTCACTGGCATTGGTGCGGGCCCAGTCGAAATTGGCGCTGCACGGGTGGGTCAGGGTGTGGTTGCCGATCTCGTGGCCGGCGGCGACCGCCCGGCGCCACCCGGCGTACTTCTTCTCGACGGCATCCGGCATCACGTAGAACGAGGCCTTGAGCCCGTGCGCGTCGAGGACCGGGAGGCCCGCGTCCACCTGCGAGGCGCGGCCGTCGTCGAACGTGAGGGAGACAGCGGCCCGGGCGCCGTTGGGCCAGGCGAAACTTTCCGGTGCGGGCATCGGGTTATAGTATGCCAAGGATCACATGGACACCCTCTACCGCCGCGTCTTCGTGGACATCTGGCCCTGGTGGGTCGGCGGCCCGGCCATCGGGCTGTACGTCATCCTGCTGCTGCTGGTGAAGCACCGGCTGCTCAGCGCCTCCTCCACGTTCCAGTACGTGGTGGAGCGGGTCATCCGGCCGTGGTTCGGCCGGCGCGAGTCCATCACCGACTGGCTGCTGGCGGACCCGGGGGATCCCGAACCGGACTGGCTCGGCCGGTACTTCGTCGGGCTGCTGCTGGGCGGGCTGGCCAGCGCCCTGCTGTCCGGGACCTTCGCGCCGGATGCCACGCTCCCCGGCCTGGCCCTGGTCTACCCGTATGCGCTGGCGACGCAGGTGGGAGTGCTGTTCGTCGCCGGGCTGGCGATCGGGTTCGGCACCCGGATGAGCGGCGGGTGCACCTCCGGCCACTGCATCGTGGGCGTGTCGGCCCTGCAACCGCCCAGCATGGCGGCCACCGCGGTCTTCTTCGGCGCGGGCATCGCGGCGAGTTTCGCGGCCGAATGGGTGGCCCGGGGGGCGGGCGCATGAAACGGGGCGGCTGGCTCTCCTCGGTCGCCTTCGGGGCGCTGTTCGGGTTCATCCTCTCCCGGACGGGCGCCACGCGGTTCGACTACCTCCATGCCATGTTCGTCTTCCAGGCTTTCCATATGTACGGGGTGATCGGGACCGCCATCCCGGTGGCCATGGCCGGGTTCTGGTGGATCCGGCGCGAAAAGGCCGCCGGCCGGCTGCCCGCGTCGGTGCGGCTGCCGTCCCGGAGGTTCCATCCGGGCGTGGTGCCCGGTGCGATCCTCTTCGGGCTGGGCTGGGGGCTCTCCGGCACCTGCCCGGGGCCGGCCATCATCCAGGTCGGGGAGGGCCACCTGATCGCCCTGGTCACGGTCGCCGGCATCCTGGCCGGCAATTGGGCGTACCACCTCGTCCATGCCCGCTTCTTCACCTGGCAGCCCGAACGCTGCGGGTAGGGTTCAGCTCCCCGGGGTCCACTCCAGGGTCGTGACGACCGGGTAGTGGTCGGACGAGGTCCGCCCGTCCCGGGTCGTGGTGTCCACCCGGGACGCCACCGTCCGCAGCGCCCCCCGGCGGAGGATCCAGTCAATGCGGTAGTTCCGGTGGTCGAGGACGTGCTGCGGGTAGTGCGCGAACTGCGGCACGTGGTCGCACTGGTCGTGCAGCCATTTCGCGAGCGCCGGCATGTTCTCGAGCGGGAGCCGGGTCACCGGCGTGAACGCGTTGAAGGTCACCACGCCCTCGTCGGCGTGGCCGGCCTCGTGCCAGGTGTCGTGGAAGCCGCCGGCGCCGGTCATCAGCTTCCAGGGCGCACTGCCCGCGGCGCAGTTGAAGTCGCCCACGATCACCACCGGGAGGCCGCCGGCGTGCCGGTTCACCTCGGCGATGACCACTTCCAGCTCCGGGATCCACGACCCGCCGTGGGTGTCGAGGTGGACGCAGGCGAAGACCAGGTCGCGGTCCGCCGCCAGGTCGTGCAGTCGCACCCACACCGCCAGCCGCGCCCCCCAGTCCTGCGGGAAGGAGATGCTGCCCGGCACGTCCGGGGTGCTGCTCAGCCAGAACGCGCCCTGCGTGTCCAGGCGGTACCGCGCGGTGCGGAAGAACAACCCCTGCAGGTGGCCCGTCGCCTTCCCGCCGTCGCGCTTGTCCTGCGCGATCCCGGTCCACCCGGCCCCCAGCGCCGCCGTCAGGTCGTCCCACTGGCCCTGGTTGGGCTCCTGGACTCCCAGCAGGTCCGGATCGTTGGCCCGGATGTGGGCGATGGCCTGGTCCCGCCGCGCCTCCCACCCGTTCGCGCCGTCGTGGGCCTCCGCCGTGCGGAGGTTGAACGTCATCGCCGTGAACGGGGGCATCGCCTAGTTATAGCGCCGGTCGGCCAGCCCGAGGTACGCGGCGCAGCCGGCCAGCCCGAGCCAGCACCCGGTGTGCAGCGTCACCAGCGGGTCGCGCTGCCAGAGCCAGCCGCCGACGAACGCGGCGGGGAAGACCGCGACGCCGCGCAGGAGGTAGTACAGGCCGACCGTCCGGCCGCGGGCGCCCGCGGCGGCCAGGTCCACGATCACCGCCTTGCGGGCCGGCTCGCCGATCTCCCGCAGCCCGCCGACGACGAAGGCGAGCGCCAGCCACGGGAGCGAGGCTGCGTGCGCGAGCATCAGGGGATAGAGCGCGAACATCACGAAGGTGAGGAAGACCAGCGGCCGCCGGTCCGCCCGGTCGGACAGCTTCGAGAACGGGATGTAGACGGCCATCGAGACGCCCATCTGGAGGCTGGTCAGCCACCCGAACGTGAGCGCGCCGAACCCGAGCCGGTTCATCACGAACAGGACGATGAAGACCTCGGCGATGCCCTCGGCCCACCGGGCCAGGATATCCGAGACGAGCAGCCGCTTGAGCCCGGGATGCATGGAGCGCCAGAGGCCGTGGAACCCGGTCCCGGTATCGGGCTCCGGCGCGCTCTCGCGGTAGTGGCGGTGGAGCATCCAGATCGCCCCCAGCGCGAGCAGGATCGTGAGGCCCAGCGCGGCGCGGATCCCGGCCGCCAGCCCGAGTCCCGCGATCAGCGCGCCGCCGAGCGGGGGCGCGAGCACGATCGGCAGCCGCTTGAGGAGCGCCTGCACGCCGAACCCGACGGCGCGGCTCTTCTTCGGGAGGTTGTCGCCGACGATCGCGAACATGGCCGGAAGCGTGAGGCTGCCCCACGCCGAGACCAGCACCAGTCCGGCCAGCAGCCACGGCCAGGACGGGGCGAAGGCATAGGCGGCGTACCCGGCGATGGAGACGGCGGCGAAGGCCATGAGGGATCGCCGCCGGCCCCAGTGGTCCGCCGCCCATCCGCCGGGGTACTGGTAGAGCCCGTCGAGCAGGTCCTTGAGCGTGCCGTACAGGGCGATGACCCACGTGGTGGCGCCGAGGACCTCGAGGTACTTGGGGATGAACCGGGCCCAGAGCTCCTCGCCCATGCCCACGACCATGATGGTCGCGAGGAGGACGACGACATTGGGCTGGAGGCCGAGCCAGGCGCGGGCGCGATGCGCGCGCCCCCTCACCGGGTTCACCCGCCGTGCTGGGTGCGGACCTGCTCGTCCTTCCGGCCCACGGCCGCTTCCTGGTCCCGCTTGAAGGCCAGGAACTTCGCGGCGAGGGCCTCATCGGCCACGGCCAGGATCTGGACGGCGAGCAGGCCCGCGTTCCGCGCGCCGCCCTTGCCGATGGCCACGGTCGCCGCCGGGGTGCCCGGCGGAAGCTGGGCGATGGCGAGAAGTGCGTCCAGCCCCTGCAGGTGCGACGAGGGGATCGGCACGCCGATCACCGGCCGCGGGGTCAGGGCGGCCACCGCGCCCGGCAGCGCCGCCGCGGCGCCGGCCCCGGCGATGAAGACCCGCGTGCCGCCCGCCTCGGCCTCCCCGACCCACTTCGCCATCAGGTTGGGCGACCGGTGCGCGGAAAGGACGCGCACCTCGTACGGGACCCCGAAGGATTTCAGGGCGTTCGCGGCCTCGAGCATGGTCTCGAGGTCCGAATCCGACCCCATCACGATGGAGACGCGCGCCGTCGGCATGCCAAGAATCATACACAAAGAGGCGGGCCACGGGCGGCCCGCCGGAGGCTAAAATGGGGGCACCATGGGAGCGAGGATCGACGAGGCGGGCTGGCCCCTCGTGGAGGTGCGCTGGCAGGGGATGGTGACCGACGCCGAGACCGTCGCGTTCCTCGAATCCATGGACCGCTGGCTGGTCCGGCGGCAGACGTTCGGGCTCCTGCTGGATTCGCGCGGGGCCCTGGGGCTGACGGCCTCCCAGCGCCACCTCGTGCTCGAGCACATGAAGAGCCGCTCCGCCCTCTCCGCCCGGTACCTCGTCCAGGCCGTGGTGATGGACAACCTGATCCAGCGGACGCTGTACCAGGCGATGAACGTGCTCCATCCCATGCCCTTTCCCAGCACCGTGCACGCGGAGCCCGAACCTGCGCGCCGCTGGCTGGCGGCGCAGCTCGCCGCCGCCGCCCTGTCCGCCTGACCGCCCAGGCATGATCGCGCTCGCGGCGCTCGCCGGCGGGCTGGTCGCCGCCGCGACCGTCCCGCTTCCGGATCCCTCCGGCTGGGAGCCGAAGGTCTTCGTGGAGGACGCCGCGGGCCCCGCCCCCGCCGAGGCCGCCGTCTTCACCCGGACGGTGGATGGCGGGGGTCGGGCCGTCCTCTCCGTCGGGCCCTGGCTGGCGGGAGCGTGGAGCGCGCGGTTCGAGACGAGGGCGAAGCTGCCGTACCCGCGGGCCACGATCCGGGGCCGGTACCGGACCTTCAACCTCCTTCCCCTGGCGGCCGAGGTCCGGGTCACGTACTGGCACGGCGACTCGAAGCTGGGTGCGGCGAGCCTGCACCTGGCGACCGCGACCGTGTGGACGGCGTTCGCCTTTCCGGCCCGGCATCCGGCGCACGGCGCGGACCGGATCTCGATCGGGGTCGGGCTCTCGGAACAGACCGCCGGCAGCGCCGGGTTCAGCGGGATGACGGTGGAGGAGGGGGCCACGCCCCTCGGGGCGGGGCCCGCGCCGCGCACACGCCGTCCGGCTCCACCGGCCATGCTGCAGCGGCCGGTGGCGAAGGCGGTCCAGGCGACGCCGGCCGCCCCCCGGTGGTGGCTGGCCGAAGCGAACGGAGCCTGGTGGCTCGTGTCGCCGGAGGGCCGACCGGCGTACGCCTCCGGCGTCAATGCCCCGGCCGCGGAGCGCGCGGCCACCCTCGCATGGCTGGACGCCCACGGCTTCAACGCGCTGGACGGGTGGTCGAACGTCTGGGCGTGGGCGAAGGTCCTGCCGGAGACGGGGCCCGCGCCGCTGATGGGATTCCAGGCGCTGGAATCGGGGACCATGGCGGGCGGGTTCGACCGGCTGGTGGATGACCGCGGGGAGACGACGGGATCCGACGGCCACGCCTTCCCCGACCCGTTTGATCCGCGGTTCGAAGCGGCCTATCGTTCGGCCGCGCAGGATGTCCTGCGGGCGGTGGCCGGCAAGCCGTGGTTCGCCGCCTGGTTCGCCGACAACGAGGTCTCCCATGCGGACCTGCCCCGGCATGTCTGGTCGCCCGGCGCCGGCCGTGCGTTCGTCGCGTTCCTCGAGGCGAAGTACGGGAGCATTGACGCGGTCAACCGGGCCTGGGGGAAGCGCTTCAAGTCGTTCGAGGCGTTACGGAAGGCGAAGCCCGAGCCGGCGCTGCGGCGCGGGGCGCTGTGGGAGGACCAGCGGGTGTTCGCGCGCGAGATCGTGAAGCGGTATGTCGACACCACGCTGCGCGTCCTGCACGAGGCGGATCCCGGCCGGCTGGTCTTCTCCAACCGGTTCATGCTGGAGAGCCTCGGCGACACGCTGGACGTGCTGGATCCGTACGCGGCCTACGACGGGATCGCGGTGAACTGTTATCCGGCCAACCTGGGGCCGGGCCTCTCGGCGGGTGAGCGCGAGGCGCTGACCCTGTTCCACCAGCGGACCGGAAAACCGGTCCTGATCGGGGAGTGGTCGGTGCCGGCGATCGACTCGGGGCTGTACGATCCGGCGAAGCCGCTCGACTGGTCGTGGAACGAGGTGGTGGACACCCAGGCGGAGCGGGCGGCGCAGGCCGCCCGGGTAGCCGCCGACTTCCACGACCTGCCGTTCGTGGTGGGCGCGCACTGGTTCATCTGGAAGGACGTGGACACCCCGAAGCGGCGGGCGAACCGGGGATTGTTCAAGGCCGACGGCACGCCGTGGCCGGAGCTGGCGGCCGCGCTGGGGGCCGCCCAGCGCGGGTTCTAGCGCAGCGCGCGCGCGGCGATGTCCCGGCGGAAGTGCATGCCGGGAAAGGAGATCTTGTCGATCGCGGCGTAGGCCTGCGCGGCGGCCGCCTTGAGGTCGGCGCCCCGGCCCACCACGTTGAGGACCCGTCCGCCCGCCGTGAGGGTGCCGCCGTCGCCGGCCTTCGTTCCCGCATGAAACACGAGCGCGCCGTTGGATTCGGCCTCGGTCAGCCCCGCGATCGGCAATCCGGTCTGGTACTCGCCGGGATACCCGCCGGATGAGGCCACCACGCTGACCGCGGCTTCCGGCGTGAACGTCAGCGTGGACCGGCGCATCCCGACCCCGACGGACTCCAGCATCACCCGCAGGAGGTCGTCCGCCAGCCGGGGCAGGATCACCTGGGTCTCGGGGTCGCCGAACCGGCAGTTGAACTCGATCACCTTGATGCCCTCCGCCGTCAGGATCAGGCCGGCGTAGAGCAGGCCGCGATACGGGGCCCCCTGCTCGGCCAGCCCCTCGATGGCCGGCTGCAGGACGCGGGACCGGACCTCCTCGATGAGCCGGGGCGGCAGGTGCGGGACCGGGGAATACGCGCCCATCCCCCCGGTATTGGGGCCTTCGTCGCGGTCGAAGATCCGCTTGTGGTCCTGGGCGGGCTCCATCGCCACCACCGTGCGGCCGTCGGAGATGCCGAAGACCGAGACCTCCTCGCCCGTCAGGTGCTCCTCGAGCAGCACGAGATCGCCCGCCGCGCCGAAGACGCGGGCCTCCATCATCTCGCGCAGCGCGTGCTCCGCCTCGGCCCGGGTCGGCGCAATCACGACGCCCTTGCCCTGCGCCAGCCCGTCGGCCTTGATCACGTACGGCGGCTTGAATTCGTCCAGCGAGCCCAGCGCCGTCGCCAGGTCGCCGCACCGCTTCGCATGGCCGGTGGGGATGTTCATCTTGCGCATGATCGTCTTGGCGAACGACTTGCTGACCTCGATCTGCGCGGCCGCCCGGGTCGGGCCGAAGACCGGCAGCCCCTCCAGCTGGAAGGCGTCCACCAGCCCGGCCGCCAGCGGGCCCTCCGGCCCCACGACCGTCATCTCGATCTGCATGTCATGGGCGAAGGAGACCAGCTCCCGGATGTCGTCGGCCTTGATCGGTACGCACGTCGCCAGCGCGGCGATCCCGGCGTTGCCGGGCGCGCAGTACAGGTGGTCGCAATGCGGGCTTTGCCTGAGTTTCCACGCCAGCGCGTGCTCCCGCCCGCCGCTGCCGATCAGGAGGACCTTCACTTGGCGGGCGGCTTGGGCGGAGCGGGAGGTTGTGGCCGCGCGGCGGGGGGCCGGGGCGGCGGCATCGGCCGCTGCCGCCGGATCGGATTGCGCTGCTGGAGGTTGATATTCCTGAAACCCTTGGGCATGGGCGCGTCAGTGCTTGAAGTGGCGCACGCCGGTCAGGACCATGGCCATGCCGCAGGCGTCGGCGGCGGCGATGACCTCGGGGTCCTTGATCGAGCCGCCGGGCTGGATGGCCGCGGTGATGCCGGCCTTGCCGGCCTCCTCGACGCCGTCGGGATACGGGAAGAACGCGTCGGAGGCCATCGCCGCGCCACGGGCCTTGCCGCCGGCCTGCCGGGCCGCGATCACCACCGACCCGACCCGGTTGACCTGGCCCGCGCCGATCCCGACCGTCACGCCGTGCCGGCCGAAGACGATCGCGTTCGAGACCAGGTGCTTCGTCACGCGCCAGGCGAACTCGAGGTCGGCGGCCTCCTCGGCGGTGGGGGAGCGCTTCGTCACGACCTTCCACTCCGGCTGCGCCACCTGCCGGACGTCGGCCTGCTGCACCAGCACGCCGCCGGTGATGGACCGCAGGGACAGGCGGGGAGCGGCCGGTGCACCGGGTTCTCCCGTACGAAGGATAATCAGGTTCTTCTTCTCCTTGAGCAGGGTCAGCGCCTCGGGAGAGAAGCCCGGGGCGGCCAGCCCGTCGAATTTCCGGACCTGCTCGAGGGTCTTGAGGATCGCGCGGGCGGCGTCGCCGTCAATCGGCCGGTTCACCGCCACGATTCCACCGAACGCCGACAGGGGATCGGCCATGACCGCCCGCTCGATCGCGACGCCCAGCGGGGTCGCCTCGGCGCACCCGCAGGCATTGCGGTGCTTGATCACGGCACAGGCCGGCCTGGCGAACTCATTGGCCAGCAGCAGGGCGCTGTCGAAGTCGAGGTAGTTGTTGTGCGACAGCTCCTTGCCGTTGAGCTGCTCGGCGTGGGCGAGCGATCCGGGGAAGGCCGCGCCCTCGGTGTAGAGGGCGGCGGTCTGGTGCGGGTTCTCCCCGTACCGCAGCGCCTGCTTGAGACGCAGCGAGACCGGCAGCCGGTCGGGGAAGCTGCCGTCGGTGCGCAGGCGCCCCCCGAGGAACCGGGCGATCGCGGCATCGTACCCCGCCGTGGCCTCGAACGCCTTCAGCGCCAGCCGGCGCCGGGTGGCCTCGGACAGCTCCCCGTGGCCGGCGGCGAGCTCCTGGAGCACCGCGGGGTAGTCCGCGGGGTCCGCGAGCACGCCGACGTCGGCGTGGTTCTTGGCCGCGGACCGGAGCAGCGCCACCCCGCCGATGTCGATCTGCTCGATGGCGTCCTCCAGCGTCACCGCCGGGTCGGCCACGGTGGACTCGAACGGGTAGAGGTTCACCACGACCAGCCCGATCGGCGCGATCCCCGCGGCCTTGAGCTGGGCGAGATGCTCGGCCCGGGACAGCCGGGCGAGGATGCCGGCATGGATCGCCGGGTGCAGCGTCTTGACCCGGCCGTCGAGCAGGTCGGCGAACCCGGTCAGCGACTCGGTCTCGACCACCGGCAGCCCCGCCGCCTTGAGCGCCCTGGCCGTCCCGCCGGTGGCCAGCAGCTCGATGCCCGCCGCCACGAGGCCGCGCCCGAGGTCCACGAGCCCGGCCTTGTCGGAGACCGAGAGGAGCGCGCGGCGGACGGCGCTCATGCCGCCCCGGCTCCGCCGGGGGGCGGAGCAGCCACCCGGACCCGCCGGCCGTCGAGGGTCAGCCGCCCGGCGCAGAACAGCCGGACCGCCTCGGGATACAGCCGGTGTTCCACGGCCAGCAGCCGGGCGGAGAGGGAGTCCTCGGTGTCGCCCTCCTCGACGGGCACCGCCGCCTGAGCGACGATCGGCCCGGTGTCCATCCCCTCCTCCACGAAGTGGACCGTGACCCCGGACACCTTCGCGCCGTGGGCCAGCGCCTGCCGCTGGGCGTGCAGACCGGGAAAGGCGGGCAGCAGGGCCGGGTGGATATTGAGGACCGCGTTCGGGAAGCGCGCGAGGTAGTCCCGGCCCACGATCCGCATATACCCGGCATGGCAGACCAGGGTCACCCCGCGCGCGGTGAGCGCATCGGCCACGGCCCGGTCATGGGCCTCGCGGGTCGGGAAGCTCGTGTGGTCGAGGACGACCGCCTCGATGCCGAATTCCCGGGCGATTCCGAGCGCCCCGGCCCCCGGCTTGTTGACCACCAGGACCACGATCTTCCCGCCGGCGAGCCGGCCGGCCCGCTCCGCCTCGCACAGGGACCGGAAGTTCGAGCCGCGGCCGCTGCACAGGACCCCGATGTTCGTCATTTGAGCTTCGATATTATAAGGCGCGCCTGCGCGTGGCCCGGGTTGACGGCCAGCACGGCCTCGGCATGACGGCGGGCGCCCGCCCGGTCGCCCATCTGGTAGGCCGCCACCGCGGCGTTGTAGTGCAGCTCCTCCGACCGCGGCAGGCGGGCCAGCCCCGCGTCGTACGCCGCCAGCGCCTCCCGGTAGCGTTTCCGGGTAACCAGCAGGTTGCCCAGGTACTGGTACCCCGTCGGGTTGTCCGGCTCCGCCGTGATCGCGGCCGCGAAGGCCGCCCGGGCGTCCTCCCACCGCCGCTCGTCCATGGCCTTCCGGCCCCGCTCCAGGTGGAAGGTCGCGGCGACCGGATCCAGCGAAATCTGCCGGTCCAGCGCGGCCTCGGCCTCCGCCCGGCGGCCCTGCCGGTTGTAGAGCAGCCAGTACTTGTAGTTGAGGAGGACGTAGTCCGGATGGTCAAACCGGACCCCGTCCAGCAGGGATTCCGCCTGCGCGAGGTCGGCGGGGTCGCCCCGGTCGAGCAGGGCGGAGGCCCCGAAGTACCGGGCCATCACGTTGGTGCGGTTCAGCCGGGCCGCCGTGCGGTACCAGCCCACCGCCGGGTCCCACCGGCCCTGCGCGGACCAGGCGATCGCCCGCGCGAGCGCGGCGTCGGAGGCGTAGAAGTTGGTCCACACCCCCGCGAGGGCGAGCGCGGCGACCCAGCGTCCGACTGCCGCAGGTCGTGGTGGGGCCGCGGCCCGGCTCGCCGGAGCCGCCGGAACCGGGCGGGCGATCGCGATGCCGACCAGGACCGCCCCCAGCGCCGCCGTGGCCCCGTAGTGGACGTCCACGCCGAAGCTGTTGGTCACGAACAGGCCGGCGAGGCCCGCCGCGCAGGCGATGGCGAGACCCCGGTCGGCGGGACCGCCGCGGGCGATCTTCGCGGCGAGGGCGCGCGCGACGAAGGCCAGCAGCCAGAGCCAGAGGCCGAGGCCCACGAGGCCGAGTTCGGAGGCCAGCTCCAGGGTCAGGTTCTCGGGATGGTCCGTCATATAGGAGTGCTGGCCGAACATCCGGATGATCTCGGCGAGGCGGAAGCGGGGGTAGACCACCTGGAACCGGCCGAGTCCGTGGCCCAGGACCGGCGCGGGCGGGAGCATACGGACCACCTGTTTCCATGTGAGGAGCCGGAACCGCAGCGACTCGCCGGTCCAGGAAAACAGCAGTCGCTCGCGGACCGGTGCGTCCATGGCCACGACAATGAGGATCGCGGCCAGGACCGTGCCAACCACGGCCTTGACCCTGGCCGGCACGCGAGACACAAGGCCCCCACGCCCGACCGCCGCCCCGACCGCTCCACCAGCCACCAGGCCGAGCACACCGCCCTTCGCGGCGGTCTGGAGGAGCACGATCACCGCAGGACCGATCAACCATGCCACCGGTGCGAGGAACGGGATGGTGCCGACGAGAAACCCCGCCAGGAAATTGGGATTGCCCAGCGTGGAGCAGATCCTGCCATGGAAGTTCTCGACAGCGAGAGCGCCCCAGGGCGTTGGATCCATGTGGGTCATCTGGAGCACGCCGATGAGGACCGGGCCGGCCGCCGCCGCCATGATCGTGCGCCGCCAGAACGAGGGGGGCTGGGGCAGGGCCGCCGCGGCCACGACGATCCACAGGGTCAGCGCCAGGAGACCCGCCGGCCAGCCGAAGGAGGGGGACCGGGTGAACGCGGCGCTGGCCAGGCCGAACAGCAGGAGCGTGTGCAGCGGGGCGGCATGCCGGGTGGCCCGGCCCAGCGTGCGCCACGGAACCACGGCCAGGAGGGCCGCGGCGGAGAGGCCAAGCACGAGCAGCTTGGCATACGCCGTGTTCTCGTTCTGCATCGTCCAGACCAGCGGCGCCAGGATCACCAGGGCCGCGAGGACGAGCCGGACCGGGCGGGGGTTCATTCGAGGTCCAGCGTGCTGCGGGCCGCGATCGCGGCGATGCGCTCGTCCCGCGCCGTGCGGTTGGCCCGCCGGGCGGCGTTGGCGCCTCCCCAGATGCCCGCCGG
>CAYNUZ010000038.1:0-14587 GCA_964400385.1 uncultured bacterium
GCGCTCCTCTGCGGATGCGCGCCCCGCATCATCGACATCCGGCCGTACGCGGCTCACCCGGACCAGAAAATGGACGGGGAAAACATCGTCGTCTCGTGGAAG
Source organism: uncultured bacterium (assembly GCA_964400385.1). Taxonomy (GTDB): domain Bacteria; phylum Oederibacteriota; class CAKKQC01; order CAKKQC01; family CAKKQC01; genus CAYNUZ01. Next base: position 103 of record CAYNUZ010000038.1, read on the forward strand.
CACGGGGTGCGCGTGGCGGCGCGGTACATGCGCGACCACGAGCTGGACGACATCTTCCGGCTCCCCGGCCGCAACGTGAAGAAGGAGACCGGCAACCCGTTCATCTGCCGTCCCCCGCGCGCGCCCGCGCAGTTCACGGTCTTCCGGCTCGACCTGCGCAACGAGTCCGAGTACGACACGTTCGTGGAGTTCGAGAAGATCCTGCTGCGCGACGAACAGTCGGGCGAATACCGCCCCATGACCTCGCAGCAGCTCGTGGACTACTGGATCGGCAAGGTCACCATCGAGCTGGGCAAGCCGGTCACATGGTCGGCGCAGATGGAGGCGGTCCTGCGCAAGGACGTCAAGGAGAAGTCCCTGCACGAGACCATCTACGAGGGCGGCCGGCTCCCCTCCCGCGGCGAGCATTCGGGGTACGTCGCCTTCCGGGACCTCCCCAAGACCACCAAGCACCTCCAGTTTCTGCTCGAAGTGGTCACCCGGTCCTCGCGGTACGGCAACCCCCTCAACGTGGACCTCTACGAGTTCAACTTCGACCGCGTGAAGGTCCCGCCCCCCCCGAAGGACGAGGCTGAGCTCAATGAATGGAGGGACCACTGAGCAGCGCCCTGGCCGGCGTCACCGTCGTCCTGCCGGCCGGCGGACGCGGCGAACGGCTGGCGGCCCTGTCCGAGGCCCGCAGGATCAACAAGGCCGCCCTGAAAGTCGGGAAGTTCAGCCTGATCGAACGGACCCTGGCCATGTATGCCCGGGCCGGGGTCAGACGGTTCGTCGTCCTCACCGGCCACAATCCCGGTTCCGTCCGACTGACGCTCGGCGATGGCCGCCGGTGGCGGGTGGCCATCCGGTACGTCCAGGATCCCCCGGCCCCGGTGGGCAAGGGCGGCGCGATCCGGCTGGCGCTGGACCATGGTGCGATCCCGGCGGACCGGCCGTTCATCGTGCACAACCCGGACGACCAGGTCGTGAAGGTGGACCGCCGGTTTCCCGCGCTCATCTGGCGCCGCCACCGGGCGCTGGCCCGCCGCGGCGCGGTCGTCACGGCCGTGTGCGTGCCGGACACGGACTATCCGTACAGCGCCTTCACCGCCCGCGCCGACGGCATGGCCTCCGCCGCCGTGATGTACCCGAAGGTGACGCTGCCCACCCACATCGGGGTCACGGTCGTGTCGCCGGAAGCCATCCCGGCCTTCCACCGGCTCATTGACCTCGGGAGGAAGACCGACTTCGAGTCGGTCGTCCTGCCCTGGCTGGCGAAGCGCCGGCAGCTCGGCCTCGCCCTCATTCCCTCCGGTTCGTGGATCCCGGTCAACGACCTGAAGGGGTATAAAGCGCTGCTCGCCGCCCTTTAACTCAGGGGGTCTTCCGGCGGGCGCGCAGGTGGGCCTTGAGGAACCGGCCCGTGTGGGACGCGGCGCAGGCGGCGATCTGCTCCGGCGTCCCGGTCACCACCACCTTCCCCCCCGCGTGGCCCCCCTCCGGCCCCAGGTCGATCACGTGGTCCGCGGTCATAATCACGTCGAGGTGGTGCTCGATCAGGATCACGCTGTGCCCCGCGTCCACCAGCGCGTGCAGCGACTGGAGCAGCCGCTGGACGTCGGCGAGGTGCAGCCCGGTGGTCGGCTCGTCCAGGATGTAGACCGTGTGCTTCGCCCGCTGGAGCCGCGCCATCTCCGTCGCGATCTTGATCCGCTGCGCCTCGCCGCCCGAGAGGGTCGTGGCGGACTGGCCGAGCGTGAGATACCCCAGCCCCAGCTCGTGCAGCACGGCGATGGGCCGGCCGATCGGGGGCTGCTCCCGGAAGAAGGCCACGCCCTCCTCGACCGACATGTTCAGGACGTCGTCAATCGTCTTGCCGTGCCACGTCACCTCCAGCGTCTCGGCGTTGAACCGCTTGCCCCGGCAGGCGGCGCACAGGATCTCCACGTCGGGCATGAAGTAAAGCTGGGTGGTGATGACCCCCTCCCCCTGGCACTCCTCGCACCGCCCCCCCGCCACGTTGAAGCTGAACCGCCCGGCCTTGTACCCCCGCTGCACGCTGAGCTCCGCGCCGGCGAAGAGGTCCCGGATCGCGTCGTAGAACCCCACGTACGTCGCCGGATTGCTCCGGCTGTTGCGCCCGATCGCGGTCTGGTCGATGCTGACGACCTTCGAGACGTGCTCCATCCCCGCGATCCCGTCGTGGTCGCCCGGGAGCGACCGGGTGTCCACGAGCCGCTTCCAGAGCGCCTTGTACAGCACGTCGTTGATGAGCGTGCTCTTCCCGCTCCCGCTGGCCCCGGTGATCGCGACGAGCTGCCCGAGCGGCAGTTCCACGGTGACGTTGCGCAGGTTGTTCTCCCGCGCGCCCCTGATGACGAGGCGCTTCCCCGACCCCTGCCGCCGCGCCGGCGGCGGCTCGATCCGCCGGCGGCCGGAGAGGAACTGGCCGGTGGGCGACTCGCGGCAGGCCAGGAGATCCCGGAGCGTCCCCGCGACGACCACCCGGCCGCCGTGGACGCCCGGACCGGGGCCCATCTCGACCACGTGGTCCGCCGCCCGGATGGTGTCCTCGTCGTGCTCCACCACGATGACGGTGTTCCCGATGTCCCGCAGCCGCTCGAGGGTCGCGATCATCTTGACGTTGTCCTTGGGGTGCAGCCCGATGCTCGGCTCGTCCAGGACGTAGAGCATCCCCATCAGGCCGGACCCGATCTGGGTGGACAACCGGATCCGCTGGCTCTCGCCGCCGGACAGCGTTCCCGACCTCCGGTTGAGGTTGAGGTAGTCCAGCCCGATCCCCATGAGCAGCCGGATCCGGCCGGCGATCTCCTTGAGGACCTGTCGGCCCGCCTCGGCGCCCTTTCCCTTCGGCTCCACGCCGGCAAGGAAGGCGTCGAGCTCGTCGAAATTGAGCTGGCCGACCTCGAAGATGCTCTTTCCGCCGACGGTCCAGGCCAGCCGCGTGTGCCGGAGCCGGGCGCCCCGGCAGTCGGGGCAGGTGTGCTCCACCATCACCTTGTCGAGCCACTCCTCCATCCCGGCGTTCGCCTCGCCCCGCTGCCGGTACCTCCGGTAGTGCCGCTCGATCCGCTTCGCGATGCCGTTGAACCCGACCTCCTTGCCCTCCCAATCGCCCCGCTTCACCTTCGCGCCGGGCGGCGTCGCGATCCGCACCTTCCGCGGCTCGATCCCCTCCAGGATGACCGACTGGATCTTCGCCGGCAGGTCCTTCCACGGGGTGTCCAGAGAGAACTTGTACGCCCGGGACAGGCTGTACATCAGCCGGCCGTCCCAGTTGTCCGGGTCGTACCGGAAGGCCTCGCGGACGAAGCACCCGCCCAGGATGCTCCGGCCGGGGTCGGGCACCAGCAGCTCCGGGTGGGTCAGCTTGTGGACGCCCAGCCCGCCGCAGGTGCGGCAGGCGCTCTCCGGGTTGTTGAACATGAACCAGTCGGGCTGGATGTCGCCGTACACGAGGTGGCGCGTGGCGCTCACCGCGCCCCGGGCCAGCCCCCGCGCCTCGATGCGGATCAGGCCGTCCCCCACCAGGAGCGCCGCCGCGATCCCGGCCTTGACGGCCTTCTCCCGGCTGCGGCCGGCCTTGAACCGGTCCACGACCGCCTCCATGGATTTCACCCTGGCGGCGTCCAGCCGCGTGTCGTCCCCCAGGTCCACCCGCCGGCCGTCCACGACGAGGGTCCGGCAGCCCTTCTTCCGGACTTCCGTCAGCACGACCTCCAGCTCCTCGCCGTAGACGGGCCAGACGGGGGCGCGCAGCTCGATGTCCGTGCCCTCCGGCAGCGCGAGGATCGCCTCGAGCACCTGGCCCGCGGTGCGGGCCGGCACGGGCTCGCGCGTGTACGGGCAGTGCGGCTGGCCGATGGTGGCGAAGAGCAGGTTGAGGTAGCTGGCCATGTCCGTCATCGTCCCCACGGTGGACCGCGGGTTGCTGCCGGTCGTCTTCTGCTCGATCGAGATCACCGGCGAGAGCCCGTAGACGAAATCCACGTCCGGCTTGGCCACCTGCGCCGTGAACCGCTTCGCGTAGGTGGACAGCGACTCCATGTACCGCCGCTGCCCCTCCGCGTAGATGGTGTCGAAGGCCAGGCTGGACTTGCCGCTGCCCGACAGCCCGGTGACGACCGTCAGCCGGTCGCGGGGGATCTCGAGCGAGATATTCCTGAGGTTGTGGACCCGCGCCCCCTGGACCGCGATGGTGGTACGCGGCTTCGGGGCGCCGCTCACCGGCGCTTCTTCCCCGCCGGCGCGGCGAGATGGAAGAAGGCCAGCTCCTCCACCATCGCGCTGCTGCGCTTCGTGAGCTGGACCGGGACCGCGGCCTTGCCCACCAGCCCCTGGTCCGCGAGGTACTCGCACGCGATGACCACGCCCTCCATCCCGAAATGCCGCTGGAAGTGGTCCTCGAGGTCCGTGGCCGACCGGGTCTCCCCGGCCTCCGCGAGGTACTCCAGCACCGGGGCGAAGAGGTCGCGGGCGCGGGACGCGAGGGAGCGGTCCATGGCGTCCAGCGCCGCCTGCACCGCGGGCCGGGTCGCCCGGCCGTCCAGCAGGTCGGTATAGATGAGCCGGAAGAGCCTCGGATTGAGTTCCAGCGCCTGCTGGATCACCTCCCGGCCCGCCAGCTTCCGGGCCGTGAAGACTTCGACCTGGGCCAGCGGCGTCGCCGCGTAGAGGATCCACAAGGCGGTGTACGCGAGGTCCCCCCGGGTCACGAACCACTTGTGGGCCTTGTACACGGACGGGAGAGCCCACGTCGCGGCCCGCATCACCTGGATCCGGGTGTCCCGCTCCCCGATCCCCGCCAGCCCGGCGAACAGCTCGTCAATGCTCGGGTCCTTGGAGTGGAGGATCCGGCCCTTGGCCAGGAAGGCGTGCATGAACGAGTTGCGCACGCTCCCCTCCGCGGTCTTCCTGAATTCGGCGCGCGGCATGAGCATCGCGTGGACGTTCAGCCCGTCGGCCCACAGGGCCCGGGCGCCCGCGGGGGCCTTCCGGTCGTCAATGGTCACCAGCACCAGGTCCACGTCCGACTTCGCCCACACGGTGTCGTGCGACATGCTGCCGCAGAGGATCACCGCGAGGATGGACCGGTCGGCCTTGACCCGCTCCACGAGCCCGGCCACCGCCGTCTCGAAGGTCGCCGTGACCGCGGGCGCCGTGGCGCGCTTCACCACTGCTTGCGGCCCGCCTTGAGGAGGCGCACCACCTCCGCGATCCGCCGGGCCCGCTCCTCCGGCCGCTTCTTCGTGGCGTCGATCCAGCGCAGGTACCCCTTGCGGTAGAACTGGGCGATCGTGTCCCAGAATGCCGCGGCTGCCGGCGCCGCCTTGAGGGCCTTCGCCAGGTCCGGCGCCAGCGCGTCCCGCTGCGGCCCCTCGATGGCCAGCGTGACCGTCACCGCATCGCCCGGGCCCACCCCGTTGTCCCGCCGCCACGCCGGACCCAGCGAGAACAGGTGGCCGCCCGCGCCCGGCTCCACCACGCCGCGGACCTTCTTTCCGTCAATGGTCCCGGCCACGTGGTACTTCTCCCGCGCGCCCCAGGGTTTCGCCGGATCGAAGGGGATGGGGAGGTACACCCGTCCCGGCGCCGAACCGGCGACGGTGGTCCTGAACGTCCTCGGCTTGCTCGTCGTGCTGGCCATGGCGACATTTTCGCACGGGCCAAGGTCCTGCCTGTATGATCGGGAGCCGATGGAGCCACGCGGTGTTTCCGCTTAGGGGGGTCTGGCGCTCGGGCAACCTGCGCACCACCCGGATCGAGGCGTTCAGCGACGGGGTGTTCGCGATCGTCTGCACGCTCCTGGTCCTGAACTTGGGCGTCCCGCACGTGCGCGGCCTCGACCCCTCCCGCGAACTGGCGGAACTCATGCTCCAGCTCACGCCCAAGCTGGTCTGCTACGCCGTGAGCTTCTGCATCGTGGCCATCTACTGGGTGGCCCACTACCACCTCTTCCACATCGTCCGGAAGTCGGATCGCGGCCTGCTCTGGCTCAACAGCCTCTTCCTGATGTTCCTCGCCTTCCTGCCCTTCCCCACGGCACTGGTCAGCGAATACCCCCTGGAGCCGCTGGCGATCCGGTGGTTCGCCGGCTCCATGGCGCTCACCAGGGTGAGCTTCCTGCTGATGCGCTGGCACGTCTCGTACGGCGCGCGGCTGATCGACCCCCGGCTCGATCCGCTCCTCGTCCGCCGGTCCATGATCCGCAGCCTCGCCAATCCGGTCCTCTATTCGACGGCGGCGCTCCTGGCCCCGTCGTTCACCGGCCTCGCGCTGGGCCTCTGCGCCGCAATCCCCTTCCTGTACTTCGTCCCCAGCCGCCTCGAGCGGCACGAGGGAAAGGACCGTCCCGCCTGATCAGAAGCTGAAGTTCATCGGGTCGGGGCCGCAGCGCTCGCCCCGGTCGAGTCCGTTGAGGGCGGCGAGGTCCGCGTCGGGGAGCGTGAAATCGAAGATTCCGGCGTTCTCCGCCTGCCGGGCCGGCTGGGAGGACTTGGGGATCGTGACCACCCCCCGCTGGATCTCCCACCGGAGCACCACCTGGGCCGGGGTCTTCCCGTGGGCCTTGGCGATCCGCGCGATGACCGGGTCGGCCAGGACCGCGCCGCCCCGCATGAGCGGGCTCCACGCCGTGAGCACGATGCCGCGCTTCCGGCACAGCTCCACGACGGCCGGACTCTGCAAGTATGGGTGGAACTCGATCTGGTTGACCGCGGGCACGATCTCGGCGGAGGCCAGCAGCTCGGTCAGGTGCGGCACGAGGTAGTTGCTGACCCCGATGGCCCGGGCCTTCCCGGACTTCAGGATCCGCTCCATCGCCTTCCAGGAGGAGACCAGCTTCCCCGTGATTGGCCAGTGCAGCAGGAGGAGGTCCACATGGTCCATCCCCAGGTCCCGCAGGCTCTCCGCGAACGCCGCCTCCACCCGGTCCTTGCGGATGTCCTCGTTCCAGACCTTGGTCGTGACGAAAAGTTCGTCGCGCGCCACCCCCGCCGCCTTCACGCCCCGGCCCACCCCGGCCTCATTCCCGTAGGCCCGCGCCGTGTCCACGCTGCGGTACCCGAGATCGATCGCGCCGCGGACCACCCGCTCGGCCTCCGCGCCGTCCGCCACCTGCCAGACGCCCAGCCCCAGCCACGGCATCCGGGCGCCCGTGTTGAGCGTGGCGCCTTCCGTGAACCCCGCCGGCGTCATGCCGCAAGTATACCCGGGCGGCCGGCCGCGGATAACCATCCGCTATAATTCCCGCGATGAGTGCGAACGACCCCGTCCGACTGGACCAGGTGAGCGCGGGCGAGGTCCGGTTCTACCGCGACGAAGGTTACCTCTTCATCCCGGGACTGCTCTCCGCCGACGACGCCGCGCAACTCCGCGCCGAGGTCATGGACATCATGGGCCGGATCGGGCTGCCGACGCGGGCGCTGCGGCAGACCAACCAGTACCTGCGCAACGGCGGGATCCACGGGCTGGTGGACTCCCCCCGCCTCCGCGCGCTGGCCGGCCAGTTGATGGGCGGGACCGCGTCGCTCTATCTCCCCTTTTCGGCGGTCAAGAGCCCGGGCGGCGGCCAGTTTTCCTTCCACCAGGACAACCAGTACACGCCCTGGAACGGCCCGGGGATTAACTGCTGGTTTGCGCTCGACGCGATGTCGCCCGAGAACGGCTGCCTCAACGTCGCGCCCCGGTCGCACCTGAACGGGACGCTCCCCGGGGTGGACTACGAGCCCGACCCCGGCGAGAAGCACCGCAAGATCGCCGCGGACCCCGCGGCGTTCCTGCCGATCCGCATGCGGCCCGGCGACTGCATCGCGTTCACGCGCCTGACGATCCACGGCTCCGGGCCGAACACCACCCGGGAACCGCGGGTGGCGTACGCGGTGCAGATGCACCGCGACGACGTCACGGCGACGTGGGACGGCCAGACCCGGCTGCTGAAGACGAACCCGCGCTGGCCCGACATCGGCCCGCGCGACGTCATCACCCCCCCCGAGGAAGCCTCGCGCGACGGGCACTGACCGCGCCGCCCGGTCCCTCCATGCCCGGACCCGTGCCCGCCCCGCGCCGCCTTCGTCTGCGCCTGCTCATCGCGCTGGCGGTGCTTCCGGCCTGCTCCCCGGGCGCCGGGACGGCGACCGTCATCCTCGTCGGCGACGTCATGATCGCCGCCGGGTTCGACGGACCCATCCGGCGCGGCGTGGACCCGTTCGCCCGGCTCGCGCCCGTCTTCCGGCGGGCGGACCTCGTCTTCGCCAACCTGGAGGGCCCGCTGACCGATCGCGGCACCCGGGTGGAGGACAAGACCTACACGTTCCGGACCCCCCCGGCGCGGATCGCGCTGCTCCAGCACGCGGGCTTCGCGGGATTCAGCCTCGCCAACAACCACATGATGGATTACGGCGCGACCGGGCTGGCGGACACGGTCGCGACGCTCGACCGCGCCGGCATCGCGCACGCGGGGGCCGGAGTGGACCTTGACGCCGCGCGGTCGCCCGCGGTGTTCCGGGTGAACGGCCTCCCCATCGCCCTCCTCGGCTACAACATGACGTTCCCCCGGTCCTACCGCGCCACCGGGACGAGACCCGGCACGGCTCCCGCCGACCGCGACCAGATGGTGGCAGACGTGACGGCCGCCCGCGCCCGCGGGGCCCAGGTCATCGTGATGCTGCATTGGGGCAACGAGCTGTCGGACGACGCGGTGCCGCCGCAACGGGAGCTTGCCGCCGCCCTCGTCCGGGCCGGGGCCTGCCTGATCGTCGGCGCCCATCCGCACGTTCCGCAGGGCGTGGAGCGGATCGGCCACGCCGCGGTGGTGTACTCCCTCGGCGACGCGGTCTTCGGCGGCCACCCGTTGAAGAGCAAGGACAGCCTGCTCGCCCGCGCGACCCTGGACGCGGCCGGGCTGGTCCGGCTCGAACTCCTGCCGCTGATGGTCAACCGGGAGGAGACGCGGTCGCAGCCGGGGATCCGGACGGACGCCTCCGCCGGCCCGCGCCTCTTGCACGTTGCCGGACTCTGTTACGAACTCGGGTGTGCGCTCACCCGTACCCGGACGGCGGAAGGCTGGCCCTGCCTGTCCCTCCCGTAACGTCCCGCTCGAGGGCGGAAACCTTCATCTGTCTTGCATTCACGCGAAGTGCGCCGCACCCCCGTCGACCGGACCTCGTCAGTCCACGGGGTGCCTACCGAGCCGACGCCGCGAAGGCGGAGATTCCAAACGCGCTCCACTCGTTGTCCCCGTCGTCGTAGAACCCGATTCCGGGCGCACCGTCCGTCCACGGCCCGTAGGACTTCCCGTCGCTGAACGTGTACGACCCCCGGTCCTCGACCTGCAACACCTTCACCTCGTTGAGGTACATCGTGATCACGACGGGATTCGAGCCGGTCACCATATCTTGGACTCCATGGCAACCCTCCAGTCCATCTTTGGCCTGCGGCCGGGACGGTCTGGGCCATGTCCATGAGCGTTGGACGCCCGCCCGGGGGAAGAAGTGTCAGTCGAGCTCGAACCGGATCGGGAGGAGGAGCCTGGCGGGCACCGGCCGGCCGGCGGCGTCGCGGGCGGGCTCGAACCGGGCGGCCTTCACCTTCTCGACCGCCACCTTGTTGAGCGCCTCGTAACTTCCCTTGACCACCCGGACATCGCGCACCCGGCCGTCGGCCTCGATGAAGACGGTAAGGAGCACCCGGCCGTCCTGCCCCGCCTTGCGGGCCAGCTTGGGATAGTCCGCGTCGGTGATGAATCCCGCGACCCACCGCGGGGCCTGCGCGGTCATGGCCACCGGCGTGAAGTCGCCCGGCGTGTCGGGGCAGGGCGGGGGGCAGGCCGGCGTCTCGTCGGCGGTGGCGGCCTCCGTCGCGCTGGACGGGGCGTGGGCCAATCCCGCCTTCGGCGCGGTCCAGACCCTGGCCGCCGCGGCATGGGACCGGTGCGGCCGGGGCGCGGGGCCGCGCGGCGCCTGCGTGAGGTCCAGCTCCATCACCACCGCGGGCGGCTGCCGGACCACCAGCCAGTAGTACGGGATCCCGAAGAGGAGCAGGTGCAGGACGAGCGAAAACCCGATGCTGACCTGCGCGTCCTGCCGCTGGGTCACCTCCGGCGCGGGGGCCGGAACCGCCTCAATCACCGTTCGGAAGCCAGCGCGACCTTCGCGATCCCCGCGCCCTTGATGAGGTCGAGAATCCGGACCACCTGCCCGTACGGCACCGACTTGTCGGCCGCGAGGGTGACGTGGACACCGGAGTTCCGGAGCGCCTCGCGCTTGAGCGACGCGCCCAGTTCCGGCTCCCCGATCGCCGCCTGCATGAGGAACAGTCCTCCGTGCGCATCCAGCGTGACCGTCAGGCTGGCGGTCGTGGAGGCCTCCGTGGTGGCGGCCTGTGGCAACGCCACCTTGAGCGCGCCGGTCGAGACGAACGTGGCGGTCACCATGAAGATGATGAGCAGCACCAGCGTGATGTCCACCATCGGGGTGACGTTGATCCCCTCGACCAGCTCCTCCTCGCCCGCGTCAGCGCCCACGGGCGTGGCCCTCCCCCTTGAGGTGCGCGAGCAGGACCCGGGTGAGGGTCTCGCAGTTCGAGACCATCGTCCGCAGCCGGGTCCGGAAGTAGTTGTTGGCGATGACCGCCGGGATCGCGACCAGGATGCCGAACGCGGTGGCCACCAGCGCGGAGGAGATGCCGGACATCACCACGGTGACACCGCCGGAGCCCGAGACCGCCAGGTCGTTGAACGCCCGGATGATCCCCAGCACCGTGCCGAAGAGCCCCACGAACGGCGCGTTGTTCCCGAGGGTCCCGAGCACGATCAGCCGGTGCTCCAGCGCGAGCCGCTCCTGGATCACCCGCGCCGCAATGACGTCCTCGACCGCCGCGGGGCCGCGGCTGAACCGGTCCAGCCCGGCGGCGGCGACCCGGCCCTCCATCGTGTCGATCCCGCGGGCGAACGCCAGCGCCCCCGCCACGTCCCCGGCCTCCAGCCGGTCAGTCAGGCCCGGCAGGAGCTCCACGATCCGGCTGGGAGTCCGGCGGAAAGCCAGCCAGCGGTCGGCCATCACCGCCACCGAGACGAGGCTGGCGAACAGCAGCAGCCAGAGGACCCAGACATCCCCGGCCAGCGCGAGCTTGAGAAAGAGCGCGTTCATGCTTCCTCCCTGTGGTCAGCGCCAGCGCCTCTTCCGGGCGCTAGAACACGAAACTGATACCAAGATAGACGATCCGCGGCAGGTTATTGACCGTCGTGGATTCCTTGTAGTCGTCGCTGTAGTAGATGTCCGCGGGATTCTTGCGGCCGAGTACATTCAGGCACTCCGCGTAGGTTTCGAGCCGCCAGCCCTCGCGTCGGAAGGCATACGAAAGGCGGAAATCAAGGCGGGCGTAGTCGGCCAGCCGCTTCGAATTCGTCGGGCCGTAGATTGGATCCCAGTCCCCGTAGACATCCTGGTAACTGTCCACGACCGGCGTATACAGGTTGCCGGAGGAGTAGCGGAATTTGGCCCCGGCGGTCCAGCCCGGGGTCATCCGCCAGCTGCCGAGCACGGTGGCGATGTGCGGCTGGTCGAAGTCGTAGAGGTGCCAGGGGTCGCCCGGTTCGTCGTGCCGGCGCGAACGGGAATAGGCGTACGAGATCCACCCGAAGAACCGCCCTTCCGTGCGCGCCTTCAGGAACACCTCGGCCCCCCGCGCATCGCCGGCCCCGTCGTTCGAGAACCAGCGCGGATCGTACACGCGCACCACCTGCCGGCGGAACTCCTTGTCGTAGGCTTCCAGCTTGAGGAAGAACAGCGGCGAGAGCGTGCGTTCGAACCCGACCACGACATGGTCCGCCTGTTGCGGCAGGAGGCCGGGATTCCCGAACTGGGGATTCAGTTGCCGCGGGGTGGGGAGCTGGTCGTACCGGCCCCAGGCGGCCCGCAGGGTCGTCCGGGCATCCGGCGCCCACTCCACGGCCACGCGCGGCGTCAGGGATTCCTGGTGCACCCGGCTGGACCGGTCGTCCCGGACGCCGCCGGTCAGGGCGAGTTCCGGGGTCAACCCGATCCGGTCCTCAAGATACCCGCCCCGGTTCAGCCCCACCCCCGTGATGGTCGTGCTGATGAAGATGAGGGGGCCGTAGCCGGAGCTGCCCGCCGACGGAATCGACGCGATCACCCGTTCCTGGTCCCGCTCCACCATCACCCCCGCCCGGATGACGTGCGGCATCCCGCCGATCGTGCCCGCCTCCCAGGCCAGATCCTCCTTCCCGCCGGCGATGGAACGATACGTGTCGAGCCCCGCGAGCGGACCGATCTTGAATTCGGTGCCGTTGCGATAGGCATACGGTGAAAACGTCGAGGTCAGCCCCGGCACGGCCGTGTTGATCCAGCTCAAGCCCGCCGTATCCGCGTGGGTGTACCACCGGAATTCCCCCCGGAACCGGGTGTCGCTGACATTGTCACCGGTCAGCTTGAGCGAGAGCAGGTCGTCCGTGGACAATTCCAGGGCGCGGACGTGGTTGGTCTCGCCCAGGGGGATGTCCAGGGAGCCGCCGGCGTCCCAGAACCGGGGAAAAGCCGTGAAGGTATCCTTGAAATACCGGCCGATGACGAGGTCGAAGTACGTTCGCCGGCCGGCCAGGGTCCATGACGCGTCGCCCAGCCCGAGCGGCCCCTCCAGCAGCCCGTCGGACATCACGATATTGAGATCGCCCAACGCATGGAGGCGGTCGTGGGCCCCGGGGCGGGTTTTCGCGTCCAGCACCGCGCCCTGGGTATTGCCCCACTCCGCCCCGAACCCGCCGGCGTGGAGGTCCACCGACGAGACGAGGTCGGGATTGACCGTGGAGACGATGCCCCCGAAATGGAAAGGCACCGGCCACGGTGCCCGGTCCAGCAGGTACAGGTTGTCGCCCGGACCGCCACCGCGGACCGCCACCTGCCCGAGATAGTCGTTGATCATGGCCACGCCGGGCAGGGATTGCATGGCCCGCAGCGGATCGCCCGCCGTGCCGGGGATGACCTTGATCTCGTCGCGCAGGACCCGGTTCTCCCCCACCTCCGGCGCGTCCCGGCGGCCGCGCACCACCACCTCGTCGGCCTGCACCACGTCCCGGCTGAGCGAGACGGTGAGCTGCGCGGTGTCCCCCGCCGCCAGCACGAACCGCCGGTCCGCGGGCGCGAACCCGGAGGCGCGGAAGGTGAGCCGGACGTCCCCGTGCGGCACGGTGGCGCGGAACTTCCCGTCGAGGTCGGTCTCGGCGATGAAGATCGTCCCCGCCAGCACCGCCGCCCCCGGAATCGGGTCCGGCGACCCCTGCTCGCGCACCAGCCCCTCCACCATCGCGGTCGCCTCCTCCGCACGCGCCGGGACAGCGGCCAGGAGGATCCATGCGGCGCCCGCCGCTGCAACCGCGCACCGGAAATGGAAACGGAATGAGGACGGAAGGACCACGGGCGTTAGACGATCCGGACCGGGTCGGAGTGTCGTGTCCCGACTATCGGGCGGTGGATACTACCACCGGAAGCCGGACCCGGGCTTAATCTCGGCGTCGCGGGCGTATGGGGAGGCGGGCGCGGACCCGGTCGCCGGCGGCGGCGTGGACGCGGCGGGACGCGAGGGCGTGAGGATGTCCGCCAATGTCGCGAAAGGATCATCCGGGGGCGTCTCTGCCGGCGTGACGGGCGGGGCCACCGAAACCGGTGCCGGGCTCGGCGTCCAGGTCCGGCCGTACGGGGCGGGCGCCGGGGCCGAGCGCACCAGCCAGAGCCCGACGGTGAACAGCGGAATGACCGCGACGATCGCGCCGAAGGCCACCGCCTGTGTCTCCGCGGCAAAGGGGACTCCGGCGGCCGCTGGGAGCAGCGCCAGGACCCCGGTGGACATGCCCCGGGGCGCCCCGATCCAGAGGACGTGTTTCTGTGCCACGCTGAACTCGCTGCCCCGGGTGGCGGCGACCACCGCGGGCCACCGCACGGCCAGCAGGACGCCGGCCAGCGCGAAGCCCACCAGCGTCAGAGGCCACGGGGGCCCGAGCTCGACGCCGATGAAGGTGAAGAAAAAGGCCTTCACGACGAACGCGAGCTGGCTGTGGAAGCCGCGCACATCCTCGCTCAGCTCGACGCCGGCCTCGAACTTGAGCGCCCGGCTGATGGCCGGCGCGTGGCCCAGGACCGCCGCCACGGCCAGGATCCCCGCCACCGGGTCGCCCCCAGCCCGGCCGATCACGACGTAGAGGACGAGCAGGATCGAGAGCGTGATCGGGTACGCGTGGCTCACCCCGCGCAGCGCGCGCAGGAAGAGCAGGCCCAGCAGCCCGGCCAGCGCGCCCAGCCCCAGCCCGATGGCCAGCCGTGCCGCCAGCGCCTGCCCCGGGTCGGGCGTCGCCGCCGCCGCGAGGACGGCGGCGTCCACCAGCGCCACGACCGCGAGGACCGCGAGCGCATCGGCCAGCGCGGACTCCAGGCTCAGCAGCCCGGCCACCCGCGGCTCAATCCGCGCGTGGGTC
>CAYNUZ010000039.1:0-14579 GCA_964400385.1 uncultured bacterium
AGCCGGCTGGCCATGGCGGCGCTGGCCGTGCTCGCGGTCTATGCCGCCGCCGGGATCCTGGATTCCGTCTCGTGGTCCGACCGGCTGCTCGATGCCGCGGGCCGGCCCGCCGTGGACGCGGCCGGCCATGCCCTCTACGAGGCGGAGCCGCTCTCCCTGCTTGACCGGCTGTGCGCCACCCTGCGGCGGAACCGGGAAAAGACCTACTCCGCCCCGTTCGCGGCCCGGCTGCACACCATGGAGACCGTGGCGGGGCCCGATGGCCGCCCGCGCCGGGACTTCCCCGCACTCGCGCACCCGCGCCGGCACCCGCTGGGGACCGACCGGATCGGGAACGACGTCCTGTACCAGGGCCTCAAGGGGATCCGGACCGCCCTGCTCATCGGCGGTTTCACGACGCTCCTCGTCATCCCGCTCGCCATCCTGTTCGGCCTTCCCGCGGGGTATCTCGGCGGCCGGTTCGACGACGCGGTCCAGTACCTCTATACGACGCTGGAGTCCGTCCCGGACATCCTGCTCATCGCCTCCTACATCCTGCTGTTCGGACGCGGCACCACCCAGCTCTGCATCATCCTCGGCATCACGAGCTGGACCGGGCTGTGCCGCCTGCTGCGGGCCGAGACCTTGAAGCTGCGGGAGCTCGAGTACGTGCAGGCGGCCCGGGCGCTCGGGGCCTCCCCCGTCTCGGTGATGTTCCGGCACATCCTGCCCAACGTCATGCACATCGTCGTCATCACCTTCGTCCTGCGGTTCAGCCGGCTGGTCCTGACCGAGGCCGTGCTCAGCTACCTGAACCTCGGCGTCTCGCCCGGGACCGGGTCGTGGGGGCACATGATCAACGCCGCGCGGCAGGAGCTGACCCGCGAGCCGGTGGTGTGGTGGAACCTCGCGACCGCCTTCGTATTCATGTTCGGGCTGGTCCTCCCCGCCAACCTGTTCGGGGACGCCCTGCGCGACGCGCTGGACCCGCGGCTGAGGAACCGGTGAAGTCCGCGAACGCCCCGCTCCTCGAGGTCACGGGGCTCAAGACGTATTTCCGCACCCGGGAAGGGCTGGCGCGCGCGGTGGACGGGGTCTCGTTCACCGTCGCGCCCGGCGAGACCTACGCGCTCGTGGGCGAGTCCGGGTGCGGCAAGTCGGTCACGGCCCTCTCGGTGATGGGCCTGATCCCCGCCCCCGCGGGATTCCTGGCGGGCGGCTCCATCCGGTTCGAGGGACGGGAGCTCACCGTCCTGCCCGACGCCGAGCGCCGCCTCCTGCGCGGCAGCCGGATGGCCATGATCTTCCAGGAGCCCATGACCAGCCTCAACCCGGTCTTCACCATCGGGGAGCAGGTCATGGAGGGCGTCCGGCTGCACCGCCCCGGCGAGGACGCCCGGGCCCGGGCGCTGGAGCTGCTGCGGCAGGTGCGGATGCCCGACCCGGAGCGGGCGCTGGGACAGTATCCGCACCAGCTCTCCGGCGGGATGCGGCAGCGGGTGATGATCGCCATCGCCCTGGCGTGCCGGCCCTCGCTGCTGATCGCCGACGAGGCGACGACCGCGCTGGACGTCACGATCCAGGCCCAGATCATTGACCTGGTTGACGACCTCAAGCGCGACTACGGGATGGCCGTCCTGCTGATCACCCACAACCTCGGGCTGGTGCGCCGGACGGCGGCCCGGATCGGCGTCATGTACGCCGGCCAGCTCGCCGAGGAGGCGACGGTCACCACCCTCTTCGCCTCCCCGCAGCACCCCTATACGGTCCGGCTCCTCGAGTCGCTCCCGGCGGAGGCGCGGCGCGGCGCCGCCCTGGCCGCCATCCCCGGCGCGGTCCCGGATGCCACCCGGTATCCGCCGGGCTGCCGGTTCGCGGACCGGTGCCACCGGGTGATGGAGGGGTGCGCCGACCTCCTCCCCCGCCCGTGGTCCGTCGGCCGCGGACACCGGGCCGCCTGCCACCTGCACGATCCCTCCTTCCACGGCCGGGCGCTGGCGCGCGCGGCGCGCCCGCCCGCCGCGCGGGCGCCGCGGGCCGTGAAATCCACCGGAGCCCTGGTCGAGGTGGAGAACCTCGCCGTCCACTTCCCGATCCGCACGGGACTCCTGCGCCGGGTGACCGGGCACGTGCGGGCCGTGGATGGCGTCAGCCTCGCGATCCCGCGCGGGGGCGTGACGGCGGTGGTCGGTGAATCGGGCTGCGGCAAGACGACGCTGGGGAAGGCCCTGATCGGCCTCGCGCCGCCCACCGCCGGGACGATCCGGTACGACGGGCAGGCGGTCGGCGCGGCCCATGCCGCGGGCTGGCGGCGGAAGATGCAGATCATCTTCCAGGACCCGTATGCCTCCCTGAACCCGCGCCTGACCGTCGGCGAGATCGTCGGCGAGGGCCTCCGGTATGCCGCCGCGGCGCCCGGCCGGGCCCAACGCGAGGCCCGGGTCGCGGCGACCCTCGAACTGGTGGGGCTGGATGCGGCGGCCGCCCGCCGGTACCCGCACGAGTTCTCCGGCGGGCAGCGGCAGCGCGTGGGCATCGCCCGGGCGCTGGCGGTGGAGCCGGAGTTCGTCGTCTGCGACGAGGCGACGAGCGCGCTGGACGTCTCCGTGCAGGCCCAGATCCTGAACCTGCTGCGCGGGCTCAAGGACCGGCTGGGCCTGACCTACCTCTTCATCACCCACGACCTGGGGGTCGTGGAGTACTTCGCGGACGCCGTGGCGGTCATGTATCTTGGGCGGATCGTGGAGCACGGCACCGTACGCGACGTCTTCGAATCCCCCCGCCATCCGTACACCCGGGCGCTGCTGGCCGCCGTCCCCCGCGTGGACGGCCGGGGCCGGAAGGTGCTGGCGGTCGGCGGCGACACGCCCTCACCCGTGAACCCGCCCGCCGGGTGCCACTTCCATCCCCGGTGCCCGAAGGTGATGACGGAATGCCGGACGGCGTATCCCGGCGAGACAGCGGTCTCCCGCACCCACGGCTGCCGGTGCTTCCTTGAGGGACCGGGCCGGTGAGGTTCGGCGCACTCCTGCTCTGGACCGGCGGGCTGGGGATCATCACCCTGCTGGGGAGCCTCTCGGCGCGGAAGTACTCCCGCGGCACGCTGCTTATCGCGATGCAGTGCGTCCTGGCGGCCGCCGCCCAGCTCCTGCCCGCCGCGCCGGTCCGCCTCCTCGCCGGGCACGACCTGGTCGCGGCGCCCGGCATCATCCCGCTGGCCCTCAGCCTGATCGTGCTCTGCGCGGTGGTGGAAAAGTTCGGGCAGGTCGAGGGCCACCGGGCGGCGCTGTTCGCCACCGTCGGCCAGGCGTTCGCGCTGCTCATCCTCGCCGGGGCCCGCGAATTCCCCCCGTCCACGCTCGGCGGCGAGGCCGCGGCCTTCGTCACCGGCGAGCCGCTCCAGCTCACGCCGTGGCTGGCCCTGGCGTCGCTCACGGGGTACCTCATGGGGTCCAACCTCTGCGTGGTGCTGTATCATATGCTGCGCGTGCTGAAGGGGGAGCGGCACGTGTGGCTGCGGGCGCTCACCGGCCCGCTCATAGGAGGCAGCGTGGAAGCGTTCGTGTTCCTCTCGCTCGGATTCGGCGGCCGCGAGGACATCGCCCCGTTCGTCCTCGGCCGGATCGCGGCCTACGCCTTCATCACCCTGCTCGGCGTGCCCCTCCTCCTCCTCCACCGCACGCTGCAGGGCCGCCGGGTGAACCCCTGATGGAGTGGAACCAGCGGCTCTCCCGCGCCCTGCGCACCGCCACGGACGCCGCGCGCGAGGCGGGCACGCTCGTGATGCAGGAGCTGGCCGGGCTGAAGCCGAAGGACATCGAGGAGAAGGGGCCGAGCGACTTCGTGACCCGGGTGGACCGGGCCTCGGAGGCGCTGATCCTGGACCGCATCCGCAGGGAGTTTCCCGCGGACAAGGTGCTGAGCGAGGAGGCCGGCGGCGCGGTGCCCGACGCCGAGGACCTCTGGGTCGTGGACCCCCTCGACGGCACCTCCAACTTCATCCACCGCTTCCCCCTGTTCTGCGTCTCGATCGCGTACTGCAACCGCGGCCGGCCCGAGGTCGGGGTGATCTTCGATCCGGTGCACCAGGAACTCTTCACCTGCAAGCGCAATGAGGGGATCTGGCTGAACGGGGCCCCGATCGGCGTCTCCACCCAGGCCGACCCGGGCAAGGCGTTCATCGCCACCGGCTTCCCCGCCCGGTTCAAGCCCGAGGCCGCCGCCTACTTCGCCCAGTTCCGTGCTGTGTTCGAGGCGGTCTCGGGGTTGCGCCGGGGCGGGTCCGCCGCGCTGGACCTCGCCTACGTGGCGTGCGGCCGGTTCGACGGGTTCTGGGAGCCGCGACTGGCGCCGTGGGACATGGCCGCCGGGATGCTCATGGTCGAGTCGGCGGGCGGGATGGTGTCCGACGAGGCCGGCGGGGCGTGGTCGCTGGCCGCGAAGGGCATCATCGCCGCCAATCCCGACATCTTCCCGAAGCTCACGTCGCTGCTCCGCGTCGAGGCCGCCGCCTCACGCTGACGGGCGCCGGGCCACGGCGGCCCAGGCGTCCCGCGTCGCCGCGGCCGCGCGGTCCCAGCTGAATCCCGCCACCCGCTCCCGGCCCCGCTCCGCCACCTCCTGCCGCCAGGACCCGTCGTCCGCCGCGCGCCGCATCGCCGCCGCCCACCCGTCCACGTCCGCGGGGTCGCGGTACTCCGCCGCCTCCCCCGCGATCTCCTCGTTGACCGGGATCCGGGACGCGATGACCGGGGTGCCGCAGCTCATCGCCTCCAGCAGCGGCAGCCCGAACCCTTCCCGCAGGGACGGCCAGCAGAAGGCCGCCGCCGCGCCGTACAGCGCCTTGAGGTCCCCGTCCGTGAGGTACGGCAGGAAGACCACCCGGTCCGCCACGCCGCGCGCGCGCACGGCGGCCGGGTATCCGCTCGCCCCGAGGTTCTCGGCCCCGGCCAGCGCCAGCTTGAGGTCAGGCCGGCCCGACCGCGCCAGCGCGTCGAAGAGGAGCGGGATGTTCTTGCGCCGCTCGTAGGCGCCCATGGCGAGGAGGTACGGCCCCTCCAGCCCGAAGAGCTTGCGCAGCGGGCCCGCCGCGGACGCGGTGGCCGCGGCGAAGGCCTCCGGCAGCGCCTCGGGCGTCACCGTGATCCGGTCCGGTGCCACGCCCAGCACCCGCTCGATGTCCCGCCGCGAGGCTTCCGAGACCGTGAGCACCGCCGCCGCGTTCCGGGCCGCGCGCGGATACCGCCGCACGCGATACAGGTGCCCGATGAGCTGGCGGGGGTACGGGACGGCGGAGATCTCCCGGAAGTTCCGGACGAAGATCGTGTCGTGGATCGTCACCGCCACC
This sequence comes from uncultured bacterium, assembly GCA_964400385.1. Lineage (GTDB taxonomy): Bacteria > Oederibacteriota > CAKKQC01 > CAKKQC01 > CAKKQC01 > CAYNUZ01. Next base: position 5,327 of record CAYNUZ010000039.1, read on the forward strand.
GGGACCCGCGACGTCAGCGGCGCGCCGTTGGCCGGGCAGTGGACGAGGTCGAACCCGCCGGCGTACGCGGCACGCGGCACGGTCCGCTGCTCCCACACCACCTGTCCGCCCCAGGTGCCGGCGCGCAGGACCGGCCATCCGCCCGGGATGCCGCCCACCGGGTCCGGGAGCCCGCGGTCGAGGAGCAGCGTCACGGCCGGGCGCCCGGCTTCCCCGAGGCGCGCCAGCGCCCGGAGCAGGCTCCCGGTGTAGATGCCCATCCCGCGGGCGTTCCCCTGCAGGCAACGCCCGTCCACCAGGACCCTCACGGGACCCCTCCCAGGGCCGCCAGGAGGGCCGTACGGGCCCGCCCGGCCTCCGCCCGGGGGTCCTTGATGGTCCCCGGCAGGAGCGCCGGATCCACGTACTCGACCGTGATCCACCCCTCGTAGTCCCCCACATCGAGCGCCGCCAGCCAGGCCGGCAGGTCCACGCCCCCGGTCCCCCACGGCACCTGGAGCTTCTTGAGGTTCCCCGCCCCCGCATCGCGCAGGTGGACGTGCGCCACGGACGCCATGAGGTGCCGCCAGTCCTCGGGCGTCTGCCCCTGCACCACCGCGTGGGCGAGATCGAGCGTGAGGCGGAGGCCGGGCACGCGGGCCAGCAGCTCCCCGACCGCCTTCGGCCGGCCGGAGAGGGTGCCCGAGACCGTCTCCACCGCCACGATCACCCCGTACCGCGCCCCGACCTCGTAGAGCGGGACGAGGCTCGCCACGGCCTCCTCCAGCGAGGCCGGCCCCACCACCACCGACAGGACGCGCGCGCCCAGCCGGTGCGCCATCAGGCAGATGGACGCCATGCGCTGCCGGGCCACCGCGGGGTCCGGATCGTCCGCGTCCGCCGTGAGCGCGGCGATCTGCACCCCGGCGGACGCCGCGGTGGTTCGGAGCCGTTCTTCGACCTCCAGCAGCCGCTCCGCCGCCTCGGCCGGGCGCATGTGCCCCAGCCCCGGCTGGTCGAAGACCCCGATCTCAATCGCCGGGAACCCGAGATCCCGGACGCCCGCGCAGGCCTTGGCCAGCGGATCGCGGTTGAAGGTCAGCGACGAGCAGGCGAGCTGGACCGCGCCCACGGGCTCCTCAGCCCCACTTCCCGAACACGAGCCCGACGGCGCACACCATCATCCCGAACCCGGCGATGACGTTCCACGTCAGCGTTTCCTTCAGGTACGTCACGGAGAAGACGCAGAAGACCGTGAGGGTCACGGCTTCCTGGATCGTCTTGAGCTGGGCGCCGGTGAACCGGCCGTACCCGATCCGGTTGGCGGGCACCTGGAAGCAGTACTCCGCGAAGGCGATCAGCCACGAGACCAGGATGGCCTTCCACAGCGCCGCGCCCCGGAACCGCAGGTGCCCGTACCACGCGAAGGTCATGAAGATGTTCGAGACAAACAGCAGGAGTACGGTGGTCATGCGGCCCCCCTTGTGCGCTACCGCGCGAGTGTGCGGGATTCCCCCCACGCCGGGGAGGTGACGTTCCAGCCCTTCGCCTGCCGCAGCGTCGCCGCGTAGGCATCGGAGGTGGCGGGCTCCCCGTGGGTCACGAACACCTCCCGCGGCGCCGCGCCCGCCCCGGCGATCCACCGCTGGAGGTCGTTGCGGTCGCCGTGGCCGGAGAACCCCTCGAGACGGGAAATGCGGGCCCGGACCGGCACCATCCCGCCGTAGATCCGCACCTCGGTGGCACCGTCCACGAGCTGCCGCCCCAGCGTCCCGGCCCCCTGGAACCCCACGAAGACGATGACCGACTCCGGCCGCGGCAGGTTCAGCGCGAGGTGGTGCTTGATCCGGCCGCCCGTGCACATCCCCGCCCCCGCGATGATGATCGCGGTCCCCTTGTGGTCGTTGATCTTCTTGGAGTCCTCGGCGCGGCGCGTGAGCGTCAGCCCCGGGAAGTCGAACGGCGACCGGTGGGACTCGATGAGCCCCCGGGTCTCCGCGTCCATGGCCTCCGGGTGCTTCTCGAACACCTCGGTGACGCTGATCGCCGACGGGCTGTCGAGGAAGACCGGCAGCTCCCCGATCCGGCCCGCCTGCTGGAGCCGCCGGAAGTAGTACAGGACCTCGTGGGTGCGCTCCACCGCAAACGCCGGGATCACCACGTTGCCCCCGCCCTGGAGCGCCTGCTTGATGATCCGTTCCAGCATGTCCTCCACCGTATCCGTCGGCTCGTGCACCTTGTCGCCATACGTGGACTCCGTCATGATCCAGTCCGCCGCGACCGCCGGCGTGGGATCCGGCAGGATGGGCCGGGACCACCGGCCGATGTCCCCCGACCAGAGGATCCGCGCCCCGTCGGCCTCCACCAGGATCGAGCAGGCCCCCAGGATGTGCCCCACCGGCGTCCAGGTCGCCCAGACGCCCGGCGCGACCGCCACCCGGGTGCCCGGCGGGGCGGGCTGCATCCGGGGCTTGACCGCCCGCGCGTCGTCCGCGGTGTACAGGGGCGCGTACGGGTGCGGGCTCTTCCGGCCCTGCTCCGTGTGCCGGAGCTCCTTTTTCCGCACGTCCTCCTCCTGGATGTGGCCCGAGTCCTCCATCACGATCTGGGCGATCTCGGCAGTCGGGGGCGTGCAGTGGATTTTCCCGTTGAACCCCTCCTTCACCAGCCGCGGGAGCAGCCCGCAGTGGTCGAGATGGGCATGGGTCAGGAGCACCGCCGAGATGTCCCGCGCCGGCGGGTCGAACGGGAGCCAGTTTCGCGGCTGGAGCTCGCGCTCCTGGAACATCCCGCAGTCCACGAGGATCCGGGCGGAGGCGGTCTCCAGCAGGTACCGCGACCCGGTCACGGACCGCGCCGCGCCCTGGAAGGTGAGTTTCAGGATGGAAGAAACCGAGCGGGAAGCGGGAATCGAACCCGCGTGGCCAGCTTGGAAGGCTGGCGTTCTACCATTGAACTATTCCCGCGTAATGTGTGGCACATCATGTATATTCTACCGGTTTCCCCATCTCGAGTCGTGGGCCATCCTTTCCTTCTCTCGACCACAGAATGATCTTGTCGATAGAATCAACGCATAGTTTGACGCATGTCGAGATCAAGGAGGAGCCCTCATCAAATCCCGCAGTCAGTTCCTCAGAATGCTGGAATCAATGTTCCCCTACTTCGCAGCCCTAATGGGATTCATTGCCTCGCTTCTCATCAGGTCGAATCCTTGGAGGGCAAACGACATCGCGTTCGTTGCGACGATTCTGGGGTGGCTGAGTGCCGACACGGCCGCGCCCTTTAGGCCAAGTCTTCCAAGGTGGTCGATCAGGACCCTCGCATGCGCTCTGCTCTTGGAAGTTCTCTGCACCACCTCCGCTTCTCACGTGATTGCAACCACTGCGGCGACTTTGACAGTGGCTCTGTCAATCATATCGGCGACCATCGGCCTCCTCGCAACTGAAGGTGCCTATACTGCAGCAATGCGTATCTATCTCCAAACGGGTTTTACCTCTGCATTCCAAAAGGTTGTCCGTTTCCTGGGTTGAATCTCCTTCAGGAATCAGAATCCCAACTCATTCTTCCCAGCTCCCAGTCTTTCGATCCGGGAGCGGATTCACTCCCGGCGGGCCACCGCGAGGATGGTGGCAATGCCGCGGTGGACGGTGCCGCCCCGGCGCTGGATGACGGCGGCGATGTCGCGCTTCAGCCCCTCCTGGACCTCGGACGGGTGCTGGAGCCGACCCGAGTCCGAGTCGAGCCAGGCCATGTACCGGGCCACGTCGTATGGATCGGTCCAGAGATGGTGCCGGACCACCGGTGCGGCAAAGTACCCGGACTTCGCGATGTCGTCCCGGACCCAGTTGATCCGGCGTTCCAGCGTCCATTTCGCGTACTCGCGCGACGACGCGGCGCCCCACCACCGGGCATAGCACTCGTCGATTTCCTTGCGAAAGCCCGGTTCTTCATCGCCCGGGTGGTTCCCCATCACTATGAGCGATCCACCCGGTTTCAGGGCCCGGGCCGGCCGTGCGTACCGCTGCCCCTCGGCCACATGGTGGATCGAGGTCGCCGCGAGGACCGCATCGAATGCCCCGGTCTCGAGCGGCCAGTCCTCGAACCGTTGGGTGAGGACCGTCACGTCCGGACAGGCAGAAAGATTTCGGCGGGCCAGTTCCGCGAGGTTTGCGCCCGGCTCGAGACAGGTCATCCTGAATCCCTTCGCGGCGAATGGCCGGGTCGCCTGCCCGGTGCCAAACCCGATCTCGAGGATGGCCCCGCCGGGCGGCAGGCCGGCGAGCCGGATCGCGTCTTCCACCACCGCGTCGGGATACCCCGGCCGGCCGAGGTCGTAGGCCGCCGCCACCGCATCGAAGCTGGCGGCCCGGGCGGGGTTGGTCAAGCGTTCCGCCCGCCCTCACCCCCAGGGCACCCCTCTCCCTCACGGGAGAGGGGAAGGAAGGAACCGCACAGGTTCAATTGATACTGACGCGGTAGCAGAAGCACCCGGTGGTATTCACGCCGGCATACGGAACGGTCCAGCGGAGCCAGTGGGTCGCCGCGACGGGGAGGCCGTTGATGAACGACCCGGGCGGCGGGGGCGTGGCGGACGTGACGAGCGAATACGCCGTGGTCACGCCCACGCCGGTGGTATTGCCGCAGTCGTAGGCGCCCAGCGTCGCCTCGGGGACGAAGGTCGTGCCCAGCGGCACCGCGTCGGTCACGGTGAAGGTGAAGGCCGAGGCGCTTGAGTAGTTGCTCCAGCAGACCCGGAACCGGACGGTGTCCCCCGAGGCCTGGACCGAGAGCGGCGGGATCTTGGTCAGCTTGACGTCCGCGCCCACCACCATCACCGCGCCCAGGCCCGTGATGGACCCGTCCACCGTATCGCTGGCAATCAGGGTCTGGATGCCCAGCTTGGTCATGCTGACGTTCACGAACACCCGGACCCCGTTGTCGAACGGCCCGGTGCCGCACGGGGTCACGTTGCTCGACCAGGTGTAGTTGTACGTGTCCATTGGATTGCCTTCGATCTTGGCGGCGGGGTCGGTCGAGGTGAACGACGTGGTCCCGCAATAGTCGTTCTTGGTCGTGTCGGTGGCGTCAATTACCACCACGGTGATCCAGAACGACTGGCCGATGAAGACCGTGGGCGGCGCGATGATCACGTAGTGCGTGCCGGTCTTCATGAACGGCGCGGTGAAGCCCTTCTCGGCGCCGCACGACATGAAGATCGAGATCACGTTGCCCTGCGCCGGGTTGGGCTGGACCAGGAAGCGGTAGTTGGTCTTGGCGCCGAGCCCCGACTCGTCGGACAGGGCGCGGAAGGCGATGCACTGGTCCGGCCCCGTGGTCGTATAGGTGGCCGACATCCCCCGCTCCGAGACCGCGTTGACGGCCATCGCCTGCCGCGGGCAGAAGATGTCCACCACGTTCGTGGCGGGCGCGCAGTCGAACTTGTTGAAGGTGTCGTCGTAGTAGGTGTGGTGCAGCCAGTAGACGATGCCGGACTGGGTGCCGATGTTCCCGGCCAGGTCCTGGGCCGCGTGCAGCACGGCGCCGTGGCCCCAATTGGAGAAGATCCCATGCGCCCCGATGATCTGGACCGGGCCGCCGGAGGTCAGCGTCACCTTGAACTCCGCCGTGTCGCTGCTGACGAAGTTGCCCCCCATGTCCGGGGCCATGAACGGGTTCAGCGGGGCGGCGAACCCGGCCGGGATGTTGACGGTGCCGTCGTACACCCACGTCCCGACCGACCCCCGGAGCATGTTCGGGATTCCCGGCTGCCAGGTCGGGTACCCGGGGTCCGGGATGTACCGACTGATGACGCAGATCGCGTCCGGCCCGCCGAGCGCCAGGTTGCCGATGGCCACGTCCGGCCGGGTATTGTCGCTGTGCATGTTCACGGTCAGGACGATGCCGTAGGCCGTCTCCCCCGTCTTCACGACGACGTTGCCGGATTCGCGGGTGGGCCAGACCGAGGAGAACGAGTGCCCGCACGGGCCGCAGCAGCAGGAGGTGAGCGGCGAGGCCGTGGCGGTCTGGGCGTTGTAGCCCTGCTCGACGATGAGCTGGGCGTCGGAGGAGATGGACCGCCAGGGCCCCTCGTCGGCGATCAGGGTCGTGGCGTCCGTCGCCTGGCTCTCGGCGCCCATCTCGAAGGTGTTCCGGTACTGCCACGTGAGGCTCGCGTAATCGAACTGGAACTCGTGGACCGTCGTGGCCAGGGCCGGATCGTAGACGCCGTACGCGTTCTTGCCGGTGCTCATGAACGTGAGGGCATCCCCGCGCCCCGCCTCCTGGTTGAGCGAGTCGGTCCGCCGCCAGAAGTAGTGGATCAGGCCGGTATAGCTCATGGAGGAGGACGGTGAGTACATGATGTGGTCGGCGGACTGGCTGTCCCGGTCGGTCATCGTCTGCCACGCGACGGGCGAGTTGGAGACGATCTTGTACACGTTGTTGAACGTTACCGCGGGGCTGTCGTGGATGTACTGGGACGGGGCGCGCTCCACCTTGCACCCCGGGATCGAGCCGACCGGCAGCGGGATCGGCCCGGTGGGGCACGGCCCGGCGTTCCCGGCGTAGCCGCCCAGGCAGTCCCCGATGAAGCAGTTGATCGAGGCCGAGACGCCCCCGTTGGCGGCGAACGGGACCGAGCCCTCGTACTCCAGGCCGTAGAGCTGGAACTGGGTGTTCTTGTTCAGCGGGAAGAAGTCGAGCGCGTAGGTCGTCCCGTAGTTGACGTTGCTGTACGCGGTGTAGCTGACGTAGGTCGTCGGCAGGATGATCTGCGCGATGTGGGCGAAGGTGCGCGGCTGCCCCGAGTTCCCGGTCCCGCCCACGATGCCCGTGCGGCCGTACGCCAGCATGCTCGCGATGTTGATGGCCGTGCCGCCCGCGGTCGCGGTCGGCCGCAACTGCGCCTTCCAGTGCACCTCGAGGGTCATCCCGGGCGGCAGGTCCAGCTTCCACGTCATCACCGTCGTGGCCCCCGGCGATTTCCAGCCCGGTGAGGCCGCGGAGCAGCCCGAGGGGGTCATCGTCCACCCCGAGCAGGGATCCTCGAACCCGTACCCGGGATTCCAGACGTTCAGCTCGGCCGGCACGGTGTCCCAGAGGTGCACGTCCCACCACGTCATCGTGGGCGAGACGTTCTTGATGAAGATGCTGTACGTCATCTCGTCCGGCGGCTGGGACACCGACGGGGCGAACAGCATGTCGTTGTCGCCGATCTTCCACATCAGGAACCGCCGCACGGCCGTGGGCGCCCCCGAGGCGACCGACGCCTTCTGGGCGCAGGACGACCCGTTGAACGTGACCGCCGAGAAGTTCTGGAGCAGCGCGCGCTCCGGCGCAGCCGTGTCCCCCGACCCCGGCTCGAAGGCGTCCCCGTTGCCCCAGTCCACCGAGACCGTGAAGGTCACCTGGTTCGTCGGCCCGAACGCCGTCGGAAGGGGGCCGGGAATCGTCCAGCGCAGCCGCAGCGGCGGACCGGGGTCGGGGTTCCAGGACACGTCCGGGGCCGGCACCCCGGTCGCGACCAGGTGGGTGAAGGGCGGCAGCGAGTCCATGATCTCGATGCTCGACAGCGCCGCGGTGCCCGGCAATCCGTAGGTGATGGTGTAGTTGATCGTGTCACCCGGGGCCGCCAGGAACTTGTCCGACGTCTTCGTCGAGTACCGGATCGTCTTTTCGGCGGGATCGGTGACGCCGTTGGCCGGGCCGGCGTAGCCGCAGTCATCGGTGACCCCGCCCGGATAATTGGGGTCCGCCCCGTAATACCCGGGGGCGAGCCGGACGGTCCGACCCTCCACCGGGCACGCACTGATGTCGGTATAGATCCGCAGCGCCGGCTTGCAGACGCATTCGGACTGCACGAGGGCGTCGCAGATGTTGCCGGTCCAGCCCGTCGGCGGGCCCGCCCAGGTCCAGGCGGGCCCCACGAAGATCCCCCCCTGGTTCCAGACGCCCGCGTAGGTCATCGTCTGGAGCACCAGCGGGTTCTTGTTCCCGCACCGCCGGCCCCAGTACATGGCCTGGATGTCGGTCCCGGCCTGGGCCGTGCCGAGGTTCAGGATGGTCAGCCCGACGATGTCGCCGTTGGGACACCAGGTGCAGATGGCGGGATCGCACTCCTCGATCGCGAATTCGGAGGTCGGCGCCATCTTCCAGTTCGGGAACAGCGTGAGGCCGTCGAACGGGGGCACGGGATTGGCGGAAATGTCGATGATCCCCTGCGCGGAAGCGGGATCGGGGGCGGCAAGAAACAGGAAGAGCCCACAGGAAAAGCCGTTCCACCGTCCTGCTCCCATGATGCCGGTCATATCTTAACCCACGCCCGCCCCCGCCCCCCGGCCATCGGGCGCCGCGCAAAGCGCTTGTCCACCAGCCCTTTTCCCCGGCCGCGGCCGTGCGTGGGGTATGCTCGGGAGGTGCGACTCGTCCAGCTCACCCACCCCGCCGGGAGCCGCCGCGTCGGCCGCGTGGACGGCGGCCGCCTCCGGCTGGTCCGGACCGCGGCCACGCTCTACGACCTCGCCTGGACGGCGATCGCCGGCGGCCTGGGCCTGGCGGCGCTGGTGGAGCGGCTGGGCGAGGACGGCGACGCCTCCTACGACGAGGCGCTGGCGGCGGGCCGGGTGCTGCCGCCGCTGGACCATCCCGACCCCGCGCGGTTCCACGTGACGGGGACCGGGCTCACCCACCTCGGCAGCGCGCAGGCGCGGTCCGAAATGCACGCGAAGCTCGCCTCGGACCAGCAGACCGACTCGATGCGGATGTTCCGGATGGGACTGGAGGGCGGCAAGCCGGCCCCCGGGACGACGGGCGTGCAGCCCGAGTGGTTTTACAAGGGCAACGGCTCCATCGTCGTCGCGCCGGGCGCCCCCCTCCGCCGCCCCGCCTTCGCCCAGGACGGCGGGGAGGAGCCGGAGATCGCCGGACTGTACGTCATCGGGCCCGACGGGTCGCCGTGGCGGATCGGGTTCGCCCTGGCCAACGAGTTCTCGGACCATGTGATGGAGCAGGTCAACTACCTGTACCTCGCCCATTCCAAGCTCCGCGAGTGCGCCCTCGGGCCGGAGCTCCTCGTCGGCGACCTGCCGCCGGACGTCCGCGGCCGGGTCAGCGTCCTGCGCGCCGGGGAACCCGTGTGGTCCAGCGAGTGGTTGAGCGGGGAGGCCAACATGACGCACACGATCGCGAACCTCGAGGCGCACCAGTTCAAGTACCCGCTCTTCCGGCGGCCCGGCGACCTCCACGCGCACTTCTTCGGCACCGGCGCGTTCAGTTT